>JAJPIR010000021.1 GCA_021324675.1 Actinomycetota bacterium | reverse complement strand
GCCTGCATGTCTGGATCAGCATCAGCCAAGCCCACTTCGCTAGTTGGTGGCCGCAGCGACGGCATGACCGGCGCCGTAGACGGCAGCGATTCAGAGCCGTGCCCCCAGTCGACGGGCACGTTGCGCAGCTGCGCATCGAGCTGAGCAACCTGGCTGCGCAGCTCATTGTTCTCCTCAATCAAGCGGGTCAACTCAGCACCAACCCGGTCGAGCAGATCATCTACCTCGCCTGGGTGGTAGCCGGGCTCACCCACCGGCGGCGTGCTAAAGCTCACATCACGAAGCTCGGCCAGGGTTAACGGCATCGAGTCACCTCAGGTCCTCCTCGAACGACTGTCTTGGCTGGTGTCTCGGCCCCGGCGCCCAGGAGATGTCCTGCCACAGCACACCATGGCTTGCCTGCTAACGAGCCAATGCCGGGATCCTCACGGCCCAAACCAGGAAAACACCGACTCGCCCACTGCCGCGGGGCATGGCGTGGTGCCCCCCTTGGAACGCGCTGTCGCCACTGCCCGGTGCCCGCTAGGCCTATCGCCCACCACTGCAGTGAGCGCTGCAAGAAGATCATCGGCCGCACCCACCGAGGAATGACCAGCCTGTTGGGGCGCTGCTCCTGCGGGGACTTCCGAAGCAATAGCTGCGCCAGGCTTCCACGTCCGGCCAACCCCCAGCTCACCGACTGCCCGCCGCGCTTCCGGATAGGTCCATTCGCGCCGGGAATGACTGGTCAAGCCCCTCGCTCCGGGACCTGACGGCCCTACCACCACGGCCGCAGCACCAGGCATGTGCTCATCAAGACAGTGCCTGCCTGAGTGACCATGTTGATCAGCACAACTTGGCGGCACATCAGCATTGATCCGCTCACCGCGCAACCGGACATAAATCGGCGTCTGCCCCACGGGGCCGACACCGTAGAGCCAGCACCGACAGCGACAACATCCACAGGGTGTGGGTACCTGCTGTGGACAAAACGACGCGGCTACGAACAAATCCTATGGGCTCGACTTCGCCGGACGTCACACATAGGGCAACCGCGGCAGGGAACTGGAGCGCTCGCTGGCAGTGTTGCAGCCGAAGAGACACCTGTAGGTGATATGGACAAGACCTACTGAGCCACGGTCGGGAGCGTGGTAGCGGTTTGTTGGTGACCGGCACACCAGTGTAGGGATCAGCGATCATGCCGGGCCGTCGCGTCAGCGCTCCCACAGCGAGACTGGGGCGGGCCGCTGGTCGGCCGGCTACTTCCCTTCAGAAGTTAAGAGGCAGACCGGGCGTAAGCGGCGACCGGGTGCGGATATCGCGGGTAGTGAGCGGCGCAGAAGAACGGGTCACGATGGTCTGCGCCGCGCTGTCCGTTGGCCGCGCAACCCTTCGCGGCGGCTGCCAACTCTTCGCGGCGACCGAAACGCCAGATTGAAACTACCAACAGCGCACCCCCGTCACCGGCGAACAGGCCCCAAAAAAGGACGAGCGTCGCATACCTCTCCGGCGCGGCAACCCCCATGCCATGCCCCGACCGTGTTACAAGCGACACGTGATTAGGCGAGACACATCATGAGGGCCACACTGCCTCGCGGGCTCCGCATGACCCTGCTCACCGCGCATATCACCGCTGCGGCCCTGTGGCTGGGCATCAACACCGCCTCGATCGCCCTCACCGCAGCACACACAGCCATCCCCGCGCCGCTCGGCGCAGCGATGCTCACCTCATCGGCAGCAACCACCCCAGGCACCGGATTCGTGCTTGCAGCCCACCGACCCTGGGGACTACGCCGCCACCACTGGATCATCACCAAGCTACGCATCAGCACAGTACTAGCCGCCGCCGGGCTGACCAGCCTCAGCGGAATCCTTGACCCCCTATCGACACTGGCCGCCCGGATCTGCGCGCTGATCGCCCTGATCACCACCATCGCCGTGTCGGTAACCAAGCCATGGGGGCTTACCCAACATGGTCACACCACGCCCACCAAACGATCAGCACACAACACCGGCACACGCAAAGACCCACCCCCCACCAACACAAACACCCCCAACGGAAACCCGAACCCAGCAAACACCAAGCCCACCACCGAAAGAAAGACACAGCGAACAGCACTCATCAACCAAGCATGACAACTGTTGCTGCCCATCCCGAACGCAATACTGCCTCGAAGACAGTCCGACTATGCTAGCGACGATTGTCACTTGATTTCATCACTCTCCGATTTGAAGTCTCACTTCTTTTCTGCCTCGAGGCGTGGCGAGAAGCACGCTTTCCAGGTCAGCGACCGACAGCCGAGATGACCTCCAGCGATGGTCGGCGATCGTGGGCGAATGCCACTAGAGCGGCTATCACCCTCAGTTGGCCCGGTACCACGGAACGAGCGGACGGACACACAGGCGTCGGGCTGTGCGCCCTCGAATATCCGCAATGCTGATGAGCGCAACAGGATCTGGTGCACGTATGTGCCTACGGACTCGGACAGCGGTAATCGAGGGCCACTTTCCTGCGGATATGAGTCTTGACGCGGTGCAGACACTGGGTGGCGCACCTTCCTGCGTGGTCAGGCCGCCGGGCTGCTGGCGACCGATTTTTCCACCCTTGGCAGCATCACACCGCGCCGATTCTCTGTTGTGTTCATCATGGAAGTCCGCACCCGCACAGTGTGCATATTCGGCGTGACCGCTCACCCCACCGCAGATTGCGACCACACACAACTGGTCCGCAACCCGATCATGGATTTCGGCGGGCGCATCACCACATTCTGCTTCCTGATCCGCGACCGGCGCTCCAAGTTCACCGCCGCTTTCGACGCCGTTTCGTCCAAATGTTGGTCAGATCGACGTTGCGTCTGTAAACGCTGATGGAACAGACCGACTGCGCGGCCGCGCGGTCAATCGTCCCTGTTGGCACTGGTTCACACCGTCATTTGTGGGGGATCTGGTAGGTCCCGCAGGTCCAGTCGTACGAAGCGCCCGGGTGGATTTTCGTGACGTTCGCGACCGTCGAGGGAATGGTGGGTGACGAGCCAGCTCTTGCGACCTACCCTCTCGATCGCAGGACCACACGGACAATCAATGTTGCGGGCGCGGGGGTCTTCCTCGATCGAGATCCAGCTGGCCGAGGAGTGCCGATCTTCGTCAACAGTAGTGCCGGGGACCAGGTGCTCGATCTGGTCGCGGAGTGGAATCACGTGGACGGTGGGCATTTGTTAGTCTCGGCGGTGACTTCGCCGCGGCGTGAGTTGCCCTGGCGTAGGCGGTTGAGGTTGGAGCCAGCCCATAGTCTGCTCGCTGCGTGGTACCGGGCGGAGATGACGGGGGCGGCCCATGTGTTTGACGAAGTCAATACCACTTGATGTATCCACGTGATGCGGACTTGGGTTCGCTGTGTCTCTACGCCACCATAAACGGAGAATGCAAGCATATCGGCACCACCTCCCTTCTGGACGTCACTCAATGAGTAGGCCCTTATTGTCGTTGAGTTGCATGGCTTGCATGTTGCGATGACGTTACTGATGCTGCGCGTTGCGCCTCGAGCGATGGAGTACATCGTGGTTCACCGTGAGCGGTCATCGTTTACGGCACTAGGCCCAATGACAGCGATGTGGCGAACCCACGGACATGCAACTGCGGAGCGTCAGCACACGTCCGGCAGATCAGGACGTTACCGGCCTGAGGACGGCAGCTTTGTGGCTGTGCTCACGATGGCTGGGCCTCTCGCGGTTGACCGTCACCCAGCACATCAGCCAGTCGACACGGTAGTGGGGCGTACCGCACTGATGGTGTATGCCGCGATGGTGCTGCTTGGGTCTGCCCGGCGTCCGGGCGCTTCCCCAAACGGGCCGACGTATGTGAAGTCGTCAGTGCGCACACCGAGACGTGATGGGTGACACGCGCGATAGCGTCAGGCTGTGCAGGGCATTCTTCCTTAGGTGCGCGTCGCGGTCGGCGTGAGCAGGACCACGAGCGTCGTACAGATTTTCGGCCATGCCGGGATCTCAATATGTCAGTGGGGTTGAAACTTAGAGTAGACGGCGTGGTGGCCCAATCGGCACGGGTGCATTGCGCTATGCGGGTGGACTCAGCTTGATCCATGTTGCTTTGGGTATTTACGTCCCTCGAGACGCTCCGGACGAGCCTGCGCTCACGCCGCCGGCCGACTGTGAGCTTTCTTAATTTAACGTGAAGTCCGCG
>JAJPIR010000254.1 GCA_021324675.1 Actinomycetota bacterium | reverse complement strand
TCGTGCACCTGATGGAAGGAGACGTCGCGGTCCTCGGTCGCCGCATACAGCCGCACAGGGATGCTGACCATGCCGAAGGCCAGCGCGCCCTTCCAGATCGCCCGCATAACACCACACTGCGACACTCCGGCCCGCGTGTCCAGTCCAAGATCTCGCCAAGACGGCGTACCGTGATGTGGTTTGGGCAGTTTTGCCCTCCGGTTCCTCCTCCAGACGGTGGGGGTCGATATGGCCGTCATGATCATCGCGGCGCTGATCGCGATAGTGGCTGTGGTAGGGCTTTGGCTCGTCTCCGGAGTCCGGGTGATCAGCCAGTTTGAGCGCGGTGTGGTGTTCCGGTTCGGCCGGGTGGTCACTACGCCGCGGCAGCCAGGGTTGACCTGGGTCACCCCTGGGGTGGAGAAACTGCGCAAGGTCAACATGCAGATCATCACCATGCCGGTGCCTGCGCAGGACGGCATCACCCGTGACAA
This sequence comes from Actinomycetota bacterium, assembly GCA_021324675.1. GTDB lineage: Bacteria > Actinomycetota > Actinomycetes > Mycobacteriales > Pseudonocardiaceae. The sequence goes on along the minus strand of JAJPIR010000254.1, from coordinate 3,062 downwards.
CGTGTCGGTCCGGGTCGATGCAGTGGTGTATTTCAAGGTGATCGACCCGGTCAAGGTCGTAGTCGACGTGCAGGATTACCTCCAGGCCGTCTCCCAGGTCGCGCAGACCTCACTGCGTTCGATCATCGGCAAGAGCGATCTGGATGATCTGCTGTCCAACCGGGAACGGCTCAACGAGGGCCTGGAATTGCTCATCGACAGCCCGGCACTGGGCTGGGGAGTGCACATCGACCGGGTCGAGATCAAGGACGTGGCACTCCCGGAGTCGATGAAGCGGTCGATGTCCCGCCAGGCCGAAGCCGAGCGGGAGCGGCGGGCTCGGGTGATCAGCGCTGATGGGGAGCTGCAAGCCTCGGAGAAGCTGGCCGCGGCGGCCGCGGCCATGTCCGACACACCCGCCGCCCTGCAACTGCGGCTGCTTGAGACGGTCATGCAGGTGGCTTCCGAGCGCAACTCCATCTTCATCCTGCCCTTCCCCGTCGAATTCCTCCGCTTCTTCGACCGCAACCCTGGGCCGAGCTGAACCGGGCTCACCCCTTCGCAGTCTGGATGCAGACTGCTGTTTTTCGACGCCCGGAAACCGCAGTCTGCATCCAGACTGCGGCATGGGATCACTCGGGGGCGAGGCCGACCTGGTTGAGGTAGGTGCTCATGTTCCAGTAGTCGCGGTTTTCTCTGATCTTGCCGTTGCGGAGGATGCCGATCGAGACACCAGGGATTTCGAAACGCTCTCCGGTGGCAGGAAATCCGTGCTCCTCGTCTGCACCGTCGTTGATTCCGGTCATGGTCCATTCCCAGGCGTACGCGTCGTCGGTGACGATGGCCATCTCCAGCGCGAAACGGTAGTTCGACGAGAAGCCTAATTCCATGCCTTCGACGAAATCGCGCACCGCATCGATACCCCGGTACTCCTCGCCGAGCCCGAAATCGGCGTATACCACGTCACTGGCCATGAAATCCGTCACAGCGACCGGATCATGCGCGTTCCACGCTGCGACATAGTCGTCGATCCATGCTGCTGCCGGATCCCGGCGAAATCCCAGTCTCATAACCGTCTCCATACCCATGACCGGACTGCTCTATCGGACACTGATCGCCACCACACCACTGGTGGTACCCAGGTAGGCGTGCTCGCCTACCAGTGTCGGCGACGCGAAGTGGGGTAGCTGGCCGACATCGATGTGCGCCCGGGGCGTGCCCGTCGCCGGGTCGAGGGCGTAGAGCACGCCGCGGTCGGTGTCGGTCACCCAGACCGCGCCGCCACCGACCGCCGGGGAGCCGTCGGAGGGCACCGGCGCCTTCCAGCGCACCTGCAGCCTGCCGGCGGGGCTGACCTCTACCGCACGGGTGTTGTCACTGCACGGGACGTAGGCGGTGGAGCCGGTCACCGCCCCACCGCCGAAAGCATTGCACACCGGCGTCTGGGTGAGCTGGCCACCGATACCCCCGAGCCGCTTGGTGTCAAGCAGGTAGCCGATGCCACGCTTGCCAACGATGAGCACCCGGTCGCCCACCACGGCCGGGCTCATCGATCCCAGGTCGAGATCCGCGGCGTTGTCAGCCGCCCACTGCGCCGGGCTGAAGCTGTCCGCGAGAGTCAGTTCGGGGGTCAGCGCGAGCACAGAGTCGCTGTGGTCGTAGCCCTGCGTGGACTCCCCGTTGCCTGCCGCGTAGTAGAGCAGTCCGTTGTGGACTGCTCCCCCGCCGGTCGCCCACATGCCGGCTTCCCGCGTAGTCGGTACGGCGTAGCTGCGTAGCTCACCGGTACCGGTGGTTGGCGCCGCGACTACCGAGCCGATGTAGTTGCCGCAGTCACCGAACAAGCCGCCGTAGGCAACATAGACCCAGCCGTCGAGCACCGTCAGGGCGGCGCGCTGCTGGTGGGCGATCTCGTCGCCCCGCGGCGGCGGCAGTGCGCGGCGCAGCATTACCGCGCCGCTGGCCAGATCGACCCCGGCCAGGGTGTGCTGGCCGCCTTGGGTCTCGGCGACGACGAAGACCAGCCCGGTCGCCTGGTCGTAGGCCGGCGTGCCGGTGATCCCCAGTGGATCGATATTGCCGCACGGCAGTTGAGAACCAGTGATCGGCTCGCCCAGCGACGCCGACCACAGCACATGCCCGTCACCAGCAGACATGGCATACACCGAGTTGTTCTCCGTCGCCGCGACCACCTTGTCGCCGATCACCAGCGGTTGGCCGTACACCGCGCCGTCCAGCTTGGTTTGCCAGGCGCGGCGCGGCGTGCCCACCGGGGCAAGTTGACCGGCGACGCCGGTGCGGGCGTTGTCATGGTGGTAGGTCGGCCAGTCAGCGGAACTGACCGTGGCGGGCGGGGGTGTCCCTGGGGGCCGGGAGCTGCTCATCGGCGGTGGCTGCGGCGGTGCCGGCTGGGTGGCCGTGCAACCGGCGGCGGTGGCGACCAGGGCGAGGAGCGCGAGGATGACGGGTGCAGGGGCAGCTCTCACAGGCGTCAGTCTGGAGTAGCGCAAATGATCCGCGGTGATTGGGCCGAACGGCCGTAGCGGTCGCGGCAATCCTCAGTGGACGCTGTACCGGGGGACTTCGCGACGGTCAACTGGAGGAAACAATGGCGGGGTTCGTCCAAATCATCGAGTTCAAAACATCCCGGATTGACGAGATCGAGGCGCTCGCCAACGAGCGTTCGCCTCAGATGCAGGCTGGCAGCACGGTGCATCGGGTCACTATCACCGCGGACCGGGACCGCCCGGGTTACTACTTCACCATCGCCGAATTCGGCTCCTACGAATCAGCAATGGAAAACTCCAACCGCCCGGAGACCAGCGAATTCGCTGCGCAGATGGCAAAGTTGTGCGACGGCCCGCCGAAGTTCTCCAACCTGGATGTGCACCGGGTCATGGAAGTGGGCGGCTGACCGAGGACGTCCGGCAACCATCTCCGGCACCGAAGACACCACTGAATCCTTCGGAAGCCGGCGCTACCTTCGACATCGACGTTGAGTTGACTACAGCCTCGAATGCTCATGCGGCCCTGCGAACGGGCCACGTTGGCTGTCCCGAGATGTCAGAAGTGCCAGAAGTGCG
>JAJPIR010000329.1 GCA_021324675.1 Actinomycetota bacterium | reverse complement strand
GTGCCCTGTGACGGGTTCGTCGGCACTTGAGCTGTGGAAATAGGCAACGTGACGGGTGTGACAGGTTGCGCGTCCCCTCGTTAAACCCGTCACAAAACACACCAAAACGGGGCTCGCGTGACCGCGGCCATCACAATGTCACTGCTCGCCTCCGGAACCGCGGAGAGCCGGTAAATGACGCAACGACGGGCAGCGGGCGGGCTTTAAAGTTGGTGATTTGGCAGAGCCAGAATCGTGGTTGGCTTACCAAGGTCTAGATACGGGTATCGGGTAGGCCACTTTGGTGTCGGCGCTCGGCACGGGCACTTAATGTACGACAGGGCGATCAATGCAAAGTTCAGCTCGACGCGGCTTATCCGCCGCGGCGCCACTCTGATTCATGGTCGAGAAACTCGCGCACAGCACCCACCGTGTGATATGGCGCCAGGCGTTGGGCGAGCAGTGTTACTCGGTCGTCGCCGCGTGAGGAACTGGTCGAACTGGATAGTTCCAGCGTGCGCTGGGCAAGCGCCGCGGCATGCTCAACATCGCCGGCCTGCACATGGGCTTCGGCGAGCCATGAGGTGTACAGGGCAGACTCCCGTGTCTGACGTTCGTCATAGCGCGCCAGCACACCGGTCAACAGCGGAATCGCCCGGTCGGGCTGGCCAAGCTCGACGTAGCAGCGCCCGGCCATGACGATGATCTCGTCTTCGGTCAGCCAGTACACCCATTCCGGATCATCGGCCGGGCGTCGCCGCTCGTATTCGGTTTCCGCAGCCGCCAACGCCCGCTCGGCATGCCGAACCTCCCCGGCCCGTTCGTGCGCCCAAGCGACCCGCTCGTTCAGCAACGCGCAAGTAGTGGCGCTCGCGCGCCCTCGGACACCGGCAGCGGCGCTGCGCGCAAGCAAGATGGCTTCCTGCGGGTCGTCGAGGTTGGCCACCTGATAGCTCAGCGTCGACACGAGATTGGCCGCGGTGGGCCGGTCCCCAGCAGCGTGTGCGGCGTGCACGCCCACGGCCAGGTGGCGAGCCGCCCGCTGCGGGGCTCCTGCATCGACGGTCACCCAGCCCGCTAGTTGGCACAGCTCGGCGACCGCAGACAGCAGCGCACGACCGACCTGATCGGTGTAGGCGGCCTCACGCAGCAGCCCAGCTGTCAGCCGGAGCTCCCGCTCGACCAACGGGCGCAGCTCCCGCCCGCCAATGAAGTCGTCGACTCGCCGCAGCTGAGCGACCCGACGGGCGACCGCGTCAACCATGCCCGTCCCGATCCTGCGTCCAGCGGTGATCTCGACGGTCTGCGGTATGTCGGCGGCCAGCCATTCGTGCACGAGTCGTCGCGCGGTGATTAAGGTCAGGGGCCGGTCGCTGCCCGTGGCAAGCCGCTCGGCCAACCCTTGGCTGTCGGTGGTGGTCCATTCATCGAAAGGCAGGGCGAGGGTTTCGTCATCCGACCCAACCTCGACCGCAACAGTAGGGACAGCCGCGCGGTCTCCCGCCGTCCACGCGGCCAGTAGCACGCCTCGGGCATCCAGCGCGTCATCCAGTGCCGCCGCCACCGAACGAGACGGCCAACGCCGGCCATGCTCGATGTGGCTGACATAGCCGCGATTGACATGGGCCTGCGCAGCCAACTCGCCTAGGGACAGCCCCACGTGAGCGCGTAACCGGCGCAGCTCAGTGGCGAAGTGTTCCCGCTCGTGGCTGTCCATCTGTCGCCTCACGTCGCCTACCCGATGTCGCCTCTGCCAGGGCGACACTGACAGGGTTGCACCTGTCCCATCCTGGCGCGACGGTGGGACCATGATCACGAATCAAGCCCACTGTGGCAGCACACCCCCGCAGACCTACCGCAGCCGGGCCGGTGAAGGGCCGCAGCCCCGGGAGACCATCGTGGGGATGGTGCGGTGATGGCAGGCAGACACCGACACCGGGCTCACGCTGCGCACGCTGCAGTGCCTGGCCAGCGGGGAATCCGGCCGGTAAGGGTCACAGATGCGCGCACCCGTGTGGAGCATCTGGTGCCTGATGAGTCTTTAGCGGCGCGGCGGCATGCGGGCCGGTTTCTGGCCGTGTGCGGGGCCGAAGGCTGGCGGCCAGTTTGACCGATCCCGGCCGTGGTCGGTGCCGACAGTGTGCCGGGTGACCGCCCCGATTCCCAACCGGTCTCCGCGAGAGCTGCCCCCGTTACCCACCGCGTCCAGCCGCCGCTCGGTCCCGCCCGTCACTGATCTCGTGGAAGAGTTGGCGCAGTGGCGGCGCTGTTGGCCGAGGTGGTGACACTGGCCGGAAACAGCAGCGTGTTCCCCAGCCGCTGGCAGCTGATTGCAGAGCTGGCGCTAGAACACGACAGTGTGCGCGCGGCCCTGCAGACCGAAAGGACCCGACCGGCACCGCGGGAAGCCAGCACGTCACCACTGAGCACCGAGCACATCATCGACCAGCTAGAGCAGCTACCTGAGCTGGTACCTGATCAGGCGACGGTCGGTGATGACTAACGGCCCCGATCTGGTGGCCGCGATGCGACTGCTGGATGCCGCCAAAGACGCCGGGTTTACCTTCCAGCGCCTCACACCAGGTCCAGACGGGCCCCTACGTGGAATGCGGGAAACCATCGCGTGGCGCGACGAGATCTATCTCGGCGGGTTCGCGAACGCATGCCATGCCACCCGCCGTCGCCGATGGTCGCTAATCGTGCCCGGCGGTCTACCGGTGACGCAACGAGTCAACGGGGGCGCCCTGACGGTGCTGCACACCGTGGTGTCCGATTGGAGGATCGAATGATTAACTTCCAGCCAGAACAGGCGGTGTTACATCAATCGCAAGTTGCAGGAACCTAAGACCACATCACCACCAGGACCTGGCGGCAGTCGGGTTGGGCAACTCGATCAGCGAATTATGACGCGCCGACCTCCCCACTCTGATGCGCCGCTTGCGCAGCCCGTAATGCCACAGGAGGTGTCGATCGCCGCTTTCCCACTCTCGCACGGCGTTGTGCTGCCGAATACGCTTCTGAAGTTCTTCAAGAAGCGCCGCCTCCGGCGGCGTGCAGATGCCTGAGCAGGGTAACCCGTTGGCGCTCGGGTCGGGCCCGCCACTGCGCGCGGCCTCCGGCCGTGCTCGGGCGCGCCCGACCCGAGCTGCGACATCGCTGAGTGCTCCGATTGCCGATGTGACGCTTGGATCATCCGAAGGTGTTGGTCGTTGGCGCACCGCAGCGCGGCTGACATAAATGGGTCGTCGAGGGTGAGCCGGATGTCCGCGTCTTCGTTGCCCAGCGGGACCCACACCAGCCCGTACCACTCGCCCGGGGAACTACGCACCCAGCGTTTGAGCATGCCTGGCATCGAGCCACTGAGCATGAGACCGTCAACAACGGCCCGCCGGTGGTGCCCTACCGGCAGCGGAAACGCCAGATTAAGGTCACTCCACACCGCCTCGGCCCGCACCGCCTAGCCACCCGTGATGCCTTTCCCGCCGGGGGCGCCGATCCAATCCAGCGTCCCGCCTGCTCCCTGACCGACTCGTGGTCACCCGAGCGCGGGGGAGCACGCCTTACTCACGCGCCATGGTCCACGCAATGCCGGCAGGCGCAGGTGACCACGCTACGGGGAAATGCGGACTCCGCTGGACGTCGCAGTATCAGCACCTATCGCTGAGAATTAGCAACTCCGCATAAGCATAGGTAATACATTGGATCATCGACGGATATGCGAACTTGCCATGCAATAGGCCGCGCCGACGATGAAAGTCATTCCCGTCGAGCACAGCGGCTTTCGGGTCCCAAATCCGAATCTCGTTGCTCCCCGCGGCGGCGAGCATCTCACGCTGGCTACCTCGACCGCACGGACCCGTTGACCATCTCATCCAGCCAGCCCAGTACTTACTCACCGGCCTGAGCCGGAGGTGACGGAGTGGTGGTTGAGTAGTTGCCGTGCTGCGGTGGTGATGGCTTGGGCGTCGATACCGGCGGCGTGCAGCAGTTCTGCGGGTTTGCCGGACATCGGCATGTCACGGACGGCGAGCATATGGATCGGGGGACGGTCGCGGTGCGTGGCCATCGCGCTGAGCACCGCCTCACCGAGGCCCCCTTCGGGCCAGTGATCTTCGACGGTGATGATGCCGCTGGTCTGATCTGCCGCAGTGGCGAGGCCGGCTTCGTCGATGGGTTTGATCGAGTAGCAGTCGATGACCCGGGCTCGGATGCCCTCGGCGGCTAAGGCGTCAGCGGCCTTGTCCGCCTCAGCGAGGGTGATCCCGCAGGCGACGATGGTCAAGTGATCGTGGTCGGTGCTGCGGAGCACCCGGCTGCCGCCGATGCGCACGTCTTCGTCGGCGGGGGTGCGCACCACAGTTTTGCCGCGCAGGGTGCGCAGGTAGGAGATGCCGGGATGATCGGCCATCTCGGCCACCAGCCGGGCGGTTTGGTTGGCGTCGGAGGGGTGCAGGACGGTGCTTCCGTGCACCGCCCGCAGCGCTGCCATGTCCTCCAACGCCATCTGCGAAGGGCCGTCCTCCCCGATGGACACCCCGGCGTGCGATCCGCACAGGCGCAGGTTGGCTCGTGACACCGCGGCCATCCGGATGAAGTCATACGCGCGCGTGAAGAATGCGCCGAACGTCGATGCGAAGGCGGCCCAGCCGCGGACCTGCATGCCGACTGCCGCAGCCACCATCTGTTGCTCGGCGATGAACATTTCGAAATACCGATCCGGATGTGCCTGGGCGAAGGTTTCCGACATTGTGGAGTTGGACACCTCGCCGTCGAGGGCTACCACGTCCCCCCGCTGACCGCCGAGCGCCGCCAGTGCCTTCCCGTAAGCCTCGCGCGTGGCAACCTCCTCCCCCAGATCCCAGGTGGGCAGCTCGTCCCCGGTAGCCGGGAATCGGTGCACTTCGGTAGGCCCGCTCGGCGTGGCCACCTGCACGTTGAGATCGCGCTCGCCGCCGAGCTCGCTGATCGCTTCCTCGGCATCCGGCAGCGCTTTGCCGTGCTTGCCGGTCTGGTCTTCGACGGCTTTGACGCCGCGCCCCTTCTTGGTGCGGGCGAGAATGACAGTGGGCCGGCCAGTGATCGCGGTAGCCTCGGCGAACGCGGCGTCGAGGGCATCGACGTCGTGACCGTCGACAAGGATCGGATGCCAGCCAAAGGCGCGGGCCCGCGCTGCATAACCGTCAAGATCCCAGCCGAGCATGGTTTCCCGGGTCTGGCCCAGCCGGTTGACGTCGACGATGGCGGTGAGATTGTCCAGCTGTGCCCACGCCGCGTACTGGAAGGCTTCCCACATGGATCCTTCGGCCATCTCGGAATCTCCGCAGAGCACCCATACCCGATACGGCAGCTGGTCCAGTTTCTTGCCGGTCAGCGCCACGCCCACGCCGATGGGCAGTCCCTGCCCCAACGAGCCGGTGGCCACGTCGGTGGGCGGGATCCGTGGGGTGGGATGACCCTCCAGCCGGCTACCGAAGGAGCGGTAGGTGAGTAGCTCGTCGTCGGTGATCGCACCGGCAGCTTTGAGCACGGCGTAGTACAGCGGTGAGGCATGCCCCTTGGAGAAGATCAAATGGTCGTTGCGTGGGTCTTCTGGCTTCTGGAAGTCCAAGGTGAGGTAGCCATCGAGCAGCACCGCGATGATGTCGGCGGCCGACATCGAGGAAGTCGGATGACCCGAACCGGCCCTAGCGCTGACGCGTACCGAATCCACCCGCAGTTGCTGCGCTAGTTCCCGACGAAAGTCACTATCCGACATATCAACTCCTGGCCCCGAGTATGTGTTCCCTGTGCGGATACCCCCCGCAATCGCGCAGAAACTCCCGCCAGCACCAGGGGTTCAAGAAATGTTCTGCTGGTTGATCTCACCGGCATACGTGGCCTGGTCCGCAGGCCGACTTTCCTGCCGATATCTCTACCGCGCGGCCGACTTATCCGACTGTGATCGTGGGTTAGCGTCCGGTTCTGCCTCGACGGTTCGACGGCGCAGGTGGCGATTAAGCAGATCCTGCCCGCGTCACCTGCCAGCTCATCGCGCAGCATGGTGGCGGCAAGCTGCTCGCGGGCCGCGACCTTGGCGGCTCCCACGTCGATCCGCGACTCGGCCGCGCTGGCCTGACCCGCGGGGACAATGTCGACCTCGAGTTCGGGGATCGCCAGCTCAGCCCGCCGTCGACCCTGCGGCCGTGGCCAGCTGTTCGGCGACCGTGTTGGCCAGCTCCGACCAGGATGCCTCGAACTTCTCCGCGCCCTCGCGCTCCAGTACGGCAAACACGTCGTCGAGATCGACCCCGACTGCGATCAGCTCATCGAAGACGCGCTGCGCTTCCCCGGCCCGGCCGGACACCTGGTCACCGGGCACCTCGCCGTGATCGGCAAAAGCCAGCAGGGTGTTCTCCGGCATGGTGTTGACCACTCCGGGAGCGATCAGTTCGGTGACATATTCGGTGTCCGGGTAGTCCGAATTCTTCACGCCGGTGGATGCCCACAGCGGTCGCTGCGGCCGTGCCCCACCCTCACGCAGCCGCGTCCACCGCGGTGACGCGAATTCCTCCTGGTATGCGGCGTAGGCCAGCCGAGCGTTCGCTACCGCGGCCTGACCGCGCAGCGCCAGCGCCGGCTCGGTGCCGATCACCTCCAGTCGCTTGTCGATCTCGGTGTCAACCCGGGACACGAAGAACGACGCAACCGACGCGATCGAGGCCACGTCGTGGCCGTTGGCGCTGGCTTGCTCCAGGCCGGCGAAAAAGGCCGCCATCACCTCGCGGTACCGCTGCACCGAGAAGACCAACGTGACGTTCACACTGATCCCGTCAGCCAGCGCACCGGTAATCGCTGGCAATCCTTCTCCCGTCGCCGGAATTTTGATCACCAAATTGAGTCGATCCACCAACTTCCACAGCTCAGCAGCCTGGGCGAGGGTGGCCGCAGTGTCATGCGCCAGCCGGGGATCGACCTCCAGCGACACCCTGCCGTCCACCCCGCCGGTGGTCTCCCAAACGCCGCTGAACAGGTCACAGGCAGATTGGACGTCCGCGACAGTGATTTCCCGGACGGCCTCCTCCACTGAGGCGCCGCGAGCAGCCAGCACCCTGACCTGCTCGTCATAATCTTCCGCGTGCTCGACCGCATGCGCGAAGACTGTCGGATTGCTGGTCACCCCAACCACATGCCGTTGAGTGATCAGCTCAGCAAGATTTCCTGAGATGATCCGGTGGCGGGACAGATCGTCCAGCCAGATCGACACACCCGCCTCAGATAGCGCCAGCAGGGAATCGGTCGTGCTCACAAGGGATACCTCCCTGGGTTACTGCTTGTGCGTCCAAGGGTGCCTTAGGCCGCATCCGCGACGGCGTCGCTGGTGAACCGAATTCCCGAAATGGCGTCTGCCAATCCGTCGAGGCACCGAAATATTCCAGCGAAACCACTTCACCGTGGTCGCAAGCTTGGTCGAGAGTCGGGAAGGATGTTGCTCTCGGGCAGCGCGTGGTCAGGCTGCGCCACGCTGACGGGATACCCCACCACTCCCCGCGCGCGAAATCTCAAACGATCACTACTCACACGATCACGACTTGCACCGCGCCGCCGCTCGGCGGGAACTGAAGCGGGTATGGAGCGCGAATACCCCGTGGACAGCCAGCCGCAACCGGATCACACCGGATGTGACGAAGATCGGCTCACAACCTGGTTGGTGCTCGTCGCGGGCCGGGCCGTTTCCGCTGGGTGGTAGATCAAGAATTCGAACCTTGGTAGGCATACGCCGACGGATTTACAGTCCGCTTCACCTGGTGCGCTGACCAGCAAGAATATGTCGTCGGGCCTGATTGGTGCGTGCATAGGGCGCGCGGTGGGGTCATGTGAGTATCAACGAGTACGGAAATGGGGATGGGAGGGATCACAGGGCCGTTTTGAGGTCTGTGACGGATTGAGGGGTTCGCGAGAGTGGTGCTCGGCACCCGAGCGGCTTTTTGCGGGTAGTGGTCACGACGGCGTCGGTGACCGTCCGCGATTTGGTTACGGTCGGTTTCTGGTTGATTGTGTTTCGTGAGGCGTGTGAGGATCTTGTGAGGAATCGTCCCGTGGGCGTCAGGATTTCATGAGGATCTTCCTCATTCGGGTGTCGTCGGGGGTCTACTGGGCTGGCGATGCGGGATCGCCTCGCGGGTTCGCATGAGGGGAGACATCGAGCCCTGACACCGTGCGACGGTGAGGAGCCTGAGGTGTCGGATGTTGCCTTTATTGGGTTGACGATCGCGGTTTTTGCGGTGATGGCTGTGGTGGTCCAGGGGGTGGAGCGCCTAGTCAGGCCGGTGGCCAGCAGTGACTGGACTGATTCGTTGGGTGGCCAGCAGCGCACCGCGCATCCGGATGCGGACAGCGGCGACGATTCCCGTGGCCGGGCGGCCAGCGTGGGTGCGGTCGTGATGGGTGCGCTGCCCGATGGGCAGGTGGCGAGGTGAGCCTCGCGGATCTTGCCGGGTTAGTGGTGGCGGTGCTGCTGGTGGGCTATTTGGTGGTGGCTTTGGTTGCTCCGGAGAGGTTCACGTGAGCACCGCGGAGGCGGGGTGGTTGCAGGCCGGGCTGCTGGTGTCGGCGCTGGCGTTGGCCTACCGGCCGCTGGGTGACTATCTGGCCCACATTTTCACCACCACTAGGCATTGGCGGGTGGAACGGGGCATTTATCGGCTGATCGGAGTGGACGCCGACGCCGATCAACGGTGGCCCACGTATCTGCGCAGCCTGCTGGCGTTCTCCGTGGTGTCCGTGCTGTTGTTGTATGGCTTTCAGCGGCTTCAGGCCCATTTGCTGCTTTCGTTGGGTTTTCCCGGCGTGAAAGCGGATCAGGCCTTTAACACGGCGGCGTCGTTTGTTACCAACACGAACTGGCAGTCGTATTCGGGTGAGTCGACGATGGGCCATCTGGTGCAGATGGCGGGCCTGGCGGTGCAGAACTTCGGTTCCGCCGCCGTAGGCGTCGTGGCCGTGATTGCGCTGATCCGCGGGTTTGCCCGGTCCCAAACCGACCGGGTCGGCAACTTCTGGGTTGATCTGGTGCGGACGGTGTGCCGGCTGTTGGTGCCGATCGCGGCGGTCTTCGCGGTGGTGTTGATCGCTGGCGGCGTCGTGGACAACTTTTCGGCTGGTCATGCGGTGACCACCCTGGCCGGCCAGCATCAGGTGATCACGGGTGGGCCGGTGGCGTCTCAGGAGGCCATCAAGGAGTTGGGCACCAATGGTGGCGGCTTTTACAACGCTAATTCGGCGCATCCGTTTGAGAATCCGAATCCGTTCACGAACCTGGTGGAGATTTTCCTGCTTTTGGTGATCTCGTTTGCGTTGCCGCGCGCGTTCGGTCGGATGGTCGGCGATAACCGGCAGGGCTATGCCGTGCTCACGGTGATGGCAATCCTGTGGGCGGGGTCGGTGGCCGGGATCAGTTTCTTCGAATCCGGGTATCACAGTGGTGCCGCGCTAGCCGCGGGCGGATCCTTGGAGGGCAAGGAGGTCCGGTTCGGTATCCCCGCCTCGACGCTGTTTTCCGCGTCGACCACGCTGACCTCAACCGGGGCAGTCAACAATGCGCACGACTCGCTGTCCCCGTTCGGTGGCGGGATTGCGATGGTGAACATGATGCTGGGCGAGATCGCGCCTGGCGGTACCGGTTCTGGCCTGTACGGCATTTTAGTCTTGGCTGTGGTGACGGTGTTTGTGGCCGGACTGATGGTCGGGCGCACCCCGGAGTACTTGAGTAAGAAACTTCGGGCGCCGGAAATCAAGCTCGCTTCTTTGTATATTCTGACTACTCCGGCGCTGGTGTTGATCGGCACCGGTCTTGCGATCGCGCTATCGGGGGAACAAGCGTCTATTCTCAACCCGGGCCCGCATGGATTGTCTGAGGTGCTGTATGCGTTCACCTCGGCGTCGAACAATAACGGATCGGCTTTTGCCGGGTTATCGGTCAACACCGTCTGGTACAACGGCGTGCTCGGTGTGGTGATGTTGCTCAGCCGGTTCGTGCCAATGATTTTCGTGCTGGGACTGGCTGGATCGCTGGCTTCGCAACGCGCGGTGCCGGCCAGCGCGGGCACGCTGCCCACCCACCGGCCGCTGTTCATTGGCATGTTGCTCGGCGTGGTGCTCATCGTCGTGGCCTTGACCTATTTCCCGGCTGAAGCGCTGGGCCCGCTCGCGGAGGGACTGCACTAAATGTCGATCACGACGATCCCGCGGCTGCGGCGCCCACCAAGGGAACCGGTCGGCGGCCAGACCCGGCGGGTATCGGCCGGGCTGCTGGACCCCCAGCAGCTGCTCCGGTCGACTCCCGACGCGCTGCGCAAGCTGGACCCGCGGGTACAGATCCGCAACCCGGTGATGTTCGTCGTCGAGGTCGGCTCGGTGCTGACCACGATCGAGGCGATCGCGATCCCGACGGTGTTCGCCTGGGTGATCACGGCCTGGTTGTGGCTGACGGTGGTGTTCGCCAATCTCGCCGAGGCGGTCGCCGAAGGCCGGGGAAAGGCCCAAGCCGAGACGCTGCGTCGCACCAAGCGGGAGACCACCGCCCGGCGGCTGATCGGATGGCCCGGCCCTTCGGTCACCGAGGAGCAGGTTCCCGGCGTCCAGTTGCGCGTGGGTGATCACGTGGTGGTCGAGGCCGGGCAGACCATCCCCGGTGACGGCGACGTGGTCGAGGGCATCGCCAGCGTGGACGAGTCCGCGATCACCGGGGAGTCCGCGCCGGTGATCCGCGAATCCGGTGGGGACCGCAGCGCGGTGACCGGGGGCACCACGGTTTTGTCCGACCGGATCGTGGTGCGGATCACCTCCAAACCCGGCGAGACCTTCATCGACCGGATGATCGCACTGGTGGAGGGCGCGTCACGGCAAAAGACGCCCAACGAAATCGCACTGAACATCCTGCTCGCCTCGCTGACGATCATCTTCCTGCTCGCCGTGGTCACCCTGCAGCCGATGGCCTACTACTCGCATGCCCCGCAGTCGCTGGTGGTGCTGGTGGCCCTGCTGGTGGCGCTGATCCCGACCACGATCGGGGCGCTGCTCTCGGCGATCGGCATCGCCGGGATGGACCGGCTGGTGCAGCGCAACGTGCTGGCCATGTCGGGCCGGGCGGTGGAGGCCGCCGGGGATGTGAACACGCTGCTGCTGGACAAGACCGGCACCATCACCCTGGGCAACCGGCAAGCCATCGAGTTCCTCCCGGTCGAGGGGGTGTCGGTCGAGGCGCTGGCCGACGCCGCGCAGCTGGCCAGCCTGGCTGACGAGACCCCCGAGGGCCGCTCGATCGTGGTGCTGGCCAAGCAGGCCTACGGCCTGCGCGGTCGGGACGTCACCGACGTCGAGTTCGTGCCGTTCACCGCCCAGACCCGGATGTCCGGGGTGAACCTGCCCGATGGTCGCCAGATCCGCAAGGGCGCGGCCAGCGCGGTCCGGGAATGGATTCGCGCCGGTGGTGGGCAGCCGGCCAGCGGGTTAGGGCCGATGGTCGACGCCATCGCCGCCGCCGGGGGCACTCCCTTGGTGGTGGCCGAACACAGCAACGGCACCGCCCGGGCGCTGGGTGTGATCCATCTCAAGGACGTGGTCAAAGACGGCATCCAGGAACGGTTCGCCGAGCTGCGCGCGATGGGCATCCGCACCGTCATGATCACCGGTGACAACCAGCTCACCGCGGCCGCGATCGCCGCCGAGGCCGGAGTGGACGACTTCCTCGCCGAGGCCACCCCGGAAGACAAGATGGCTTTGATCCGCCGCGAGCAGACCGGGGGCCGGCTGGTCGCCATGACCGGCGATGGCACCAACGACGCCCCCGCGCTGGCCCAAGCCGACGTCGGGGTGGCCATGAACACCGGCACGTCGGCGGCGAAAGAGGCCGGCAACATGGTCGACCTGGACTCCAACCCGACCAAGCTGATCGAAATCGTCGAGATCGGCAAGCAGCTGCTGATTACCCGTGGGGCACTGACCACGTTTTCCATCGCCAACGACGTGGCCAAATACTTCGCGATCATCCCGGCCATGTTCGCTGCGGTGTACCCGGGTTTGGACGCGCTGAACATCATGCGGCTGCACTCCCCGACTTCGGCGATCACGTCGGCGATCGTGTTCAACGCGCTGATCATCGTGGTGCTGATCCCGCTGGCCCTGCGCGGGGTGCGCTACACCCCGTCGTCGGCCTCGGCCCTGCTGCGTCGCAACCTGTGGATCTACGGCCTCGGCGGGTTGGTACTGCCCTTTATCGGGATCAAGCTCATCGACTTGATCGTCCAGTTCATTCCCGGATTGGGGTGACCGCACATGTCGGTGATGACCAGCCGGTGGCCGGGTGTGGTGCGCCAGCACCTGGCCGCGCTGCGGGCGCTGCTGGTGCTGACCGTGCTGACCGGTGTGCTCTACCCGCTGGTGGTGATGGGGATCGGGCAGATGTTGTTCCCCGACCAAGCCAACGGGTCGCTGGTGCGCAACGGCGAGCAGGTGGTGGGGTCGAGCCTGCTGGGTCAGGCATTCGTAGACGCCCAGGGCAATCCTTTGCCGCAGTGGTTCCAGCCCCGCCCGTCCGCGGCCACCGATCCCAGCGTCAAAAACGATCCCGGGTGCAACCCGCTGTTTTCCGGTGCGTCCAACCTCGGCCCGTCCAACCCGGTCCTGCTTAAAAGCATTCAGGACCGCCGGGCGGCGGTCGCGGCCTTTGACGGGGTGCCCGCAGCGAGCGTGCCGCCGGATGCGGTGACGGCTAGCGGCTCCGGGCTGGACCCGGACATCTCCCCGGCGTACGCCGACGAGCAGGTCAACCGGGTAGCACGGGCTCGTGGGCTGGACCCCGCAGCGGTGCGGGCGCTGGTGGCCGCCCACGTGCAGGGCCGCCCGCTGGGGATTCTGGGCCAGCCCCGGGTCAACGTCTTAACGCTGAACATCGCGGTGGCCCACCTGCACTAGGCCACCGGGTGGGCGGGCTGCCAGCAAGCAAACGAGGTGGGGAGCGGTGATGGGCACGACCGGAGTACTGCGGGTTTATCTGGGCGCAGCGCCCGGGGTCGGCAAGACCTTCCGGATGCTCGAAGAGGGACACCGGCGCCGGGACCGCGGCACCGACGTGGTGATCGGCCTGGTGGAAACGCACGGCCGGGCCAAGACCGCGGCGCTGATCGGTGACCTGGAGGTGGTGCCGCGGGTCCGGCGGATCTACCGGGACGCCGAGTTCACCGAAATGGACCTCGACGCCGTCCTGGCCCGCCGACCCCAGGTTGCCCTGGTCGATGAACTCGCGCACACCAACGTCCCCGGGGGACGCCACGCCAAGCGCTGGCAAGACATCCAACAGTTGCTGGCCGCCGGGATCAACGTGATCACCACGGTGAACATCCAGCACCTGGAATCCCTCAACGACGTCGTCGCGAAGATCACCGGCATCGTGCAGCGGGAAACAGTGCCCGACGACGTGGTCCGGCGGGCCAACCAGATCGAGCTGGTCGACATGACCGCCGAGGCGCTGCAGCGGCGGATGGCCCACGGCAACATCTACCCCCCGGAAAAGATCGACGCCGCGCTGGCCAACTACTTCCGCCCCGGGAATCTCACCGCGCTGCGCGAGCTGGCCCTGCTGTGGCTGGCCGACCGGGTCGAAGAAGGCCTGCAACGCTACCGGGCTGAGCACGGCATCGGCGGGGTCTGGGAAACCCGGGAACGCGTCGTGGTCGCACTGACCGGCGGCCCGGAGGGCGACACCCTGATCCGCCGGGCCGCCCGCATCGCCACCCACGCCGGAGGCGGCGGCGACCTGCTTGCCGTGCATGTCACCCGCAGCGACGGGCTGACCGGTGCTGATCCCGCGCAGCTGGCCGCCCAGCGCCGACTGACCGAATCCCTGGGCGGCACCTACCACCTGGTCGTTGGTGATGACATTCCCGCCGCGTTGTTGGACTTCGCCCGGGCGCAAAACGCCACCCAACTGGTGCTGGGTACCAGCCGTCGCAGCTGGATAGCCAGGTTGCTGGGCGGGCGGGGAATTGGCGAGACGGTGACCGCGGGCTCCGGGGACATCGACGTGCACCTGGTCACCCACCCCTACGCCAGCCAAGGCCAGCGGCTGCCGCCGGTGCGTGCGTACCTGTCCTCTCGGCGCCAGCTCGCGGCCGCGGCCGCGGCCTTGACCGCACCCTGGGTGATCGCCGCGATCCTCGCCCAGCTGCGTGAGCAGCTCAATTTGACCAGCCAAGCGCTGCTGTTCCTGCTCGGAGCTGTGGGCATCGCCTGTCTCGGAGGGCTCGGCCCGGCCCTGCTCGCCGGCGTGGTCAGCGCGCTGCTGCTCGACTACTACTTCATCCCCCCGCTCTACCAGCTGACCATCGCCGCTCCCAACGACATCATCGCGCTGCTCGTGTTAGTGCTGGTGGCGCTGACCGTCGCCGCCGTGGTCGACATCGCCGTGCGGGCCACCCACCGGGCCGCGCGCGCCTTGGCCGAGTCCCAGACCCTGGCCGTGCTGGCCGGCAGCGTGTTGCGCGGGGAACGGGCAATTCCCGCGCTGCTGGAGCGCGCCCGGGAGACCTTCGGGATGACCTCGGCGACCCTGCTGCGGCGGACCGAAACTGAGTTACCCGCAGACGGCATCCCTTCCGATCTCCCGCAGTTGTGGGAGACTCTGGGTGTCGCAGGGGCACCCCCTGCGCGCTGCCCGGCCGAGGCCGACGTCACCGTCCCGGTCGGCGCGGACGCGGTGCTGGCGCTGCGCGGCCGGGTGCTGCCCGCCGCCGACCAGCGGGTACTGACCGCGTTCGGCGCGCAGGTCGCGGTCGCACTCGACCGGGACCTGCTCGCCCGCCAGGCCGCCGCGGCCCAACCCGCCATCGAGGCCGACCGGACGCGCACCGCGCTGCTGGCTGCGGTCAGCCACGACCTGCGGACCCCGCTTGCCGCGGCCAGCGCCGCGGTCACCAGCTTGCGCAACCCCCAGATCAGCTGGGATGCCGGGGACCAGGCCGAGTTGCTGGCCACCGCCGATGAGTCCTTGCAGCGGCTGACCCGGCTGATCGACAACCTGCTCGATTTGAGCCGGCTGCAAGCCGGAGCGATGGCCGTGCACCGCGAACCCGTTGATCTCGAGGAGCTTGTCCCGATCGCCCTCGACGCGCTGGGCCCCGAGGCGGCCACGGTGCGCTGGCAACCGGCGCCGGCGCTGCCGCTGGTCTGGGCCGACCCGGTGCTGCTGGAACGGGTGATCGCCAACCTGGTCAGCAACGCGCTGCGTTACAGGCCCGCGTCTCACCCCCCAGTGGTGACCGCCAGCGCCCTGGGCGACCAGGCGGAACTCCGGGTGATCGACCGCGGGCCGGGCATCCCCGACGCTGACCGGGAGCACATCTTCGTGCCGTTCCAGCGCCTCGGGGACCGGGACAACACCACCGGCCTGGGACTCGGGCTGGCGCTATCCCGCGGGCTGATCGACGCCATGGGCGGCTCCCTGGCACCGGAAGACACCCCTGGCGGCGGGCTGACCATGGTCGTGACCCTGCGCCTGACCACTCCCGAGCCCGGCCCCGTTGAGGTGACCAGTGAGGAGATCTCGGCATGACCCGCATCCTCATCGTCGACGACGAATCTCAGCTGCTACGGGCCTTGCGGATCAATCTGCGCGCCCGGCACTACGAGGTGGACACCGCCGCCGACGGCGCGACCGCGCTCTCGGCGGTGGCCCGCCGTTCCCCCGACGTCGTCGTGCTCGACCTGGGACTGCCTGACATCGACGGCCTCGAGGTCATCACCGGCCTGCGCGGCTGGACCCAGGTCCCGATCATCGTGCTCTCCGGCCGCGCCGACCCCGCTAACAAGATCCAGGCCCTGGACGCCGGCGCGGATGACTATGTCACCAAACCGTTCAACATGGACGAGTTACTCGCCCGTATCCGGGCCGCGCTGCGCCACCAGGCCAGCACCGATCTCGGACAGCGAATCGTTTTGGGCGATTACACCATCGACCTGGCCGCCCACCGCATCACCCGCCGTATCCCAGCACCCACCGGCGCCGGTCAACCCCCCGCGCTGCTGAGCAGCCCCCCTACGGTGCACCTGACCCCCACCGAATGGAAAATCCTCGCCCTGCTTTTGCGTCATCCCGGTGCGCTCGTGGAATCCCAACGGCTGCTCACCGAAATCTGGGGACCCCGCTACCGCACGGACACCGATTCCCTGCGGTTTCACATCGCCGGGCTGCGCCGCAAGCTCGAATCCGACCCCGCCCACCCGCGCTACCTGCTCACCGAAGCCGGCCTGGGCTACCGCTACCAGCCATGAAACGCCCTCACCGGTGAACGCGGGGCATCAGCATGTTACTGACCACCGACACCGTCGTGACCTACCAGCTGCCCAACCAGCCTGTAGGCTACGCCCACCTGCGGGTGTTCACTCCCCGCCACCGCTGGCAGCGCCCCGTGATCGTCCTCGGCGAGCCCCTCGACAATCCCGGACCCCCGATCATGGCTGCTCTCATCCAGGTGGTCGCGCTGGTCCGCGCCGATTTTCTCCCGGATCGCTGCCGGCAGCCGCGGGTGCTGACCTACCACCCCGACCCGATAGGCACCGGCTGGTTCACCACCGTCGCGATGTGGCACCGGGTGCCGTCTCGATGCCTGTTGCCCTGGGGCTGGGTGATCACCCACGCTCACGCCGAACGAACGACGGGCTGCCCGCTGGTCACTCCGCCAGCCACCAGCTACACCGTGGCTGGGTTGCGTACTCGACGACGGCGGTGATCAATGCCTAGTCCCCAGCCCCTTGTCGACCACGATGCCCAGCGAGCAAGAAAGCGCCAAAGGGGATTCGTGGTGAATGAGCGCGTCTTTGGTCAGCGGGGGCCGTGATGGCTGGGTGGTGGCAAGCCCTGCTCATCGTGGCGGTGGTCGCCGCGGTCCACATCCCGTTAGGGGACTACCTGGCCCGGGTCTATACCAGCACCCGGCACTGGCGCCTGGAGGCGGCGCTGTATCGGATATGCGGCATCGACCCGCAGTCCGACCAACGCTGGACCCACTACCTGGCCTCTCTGCTGGCGTTTTCCACCCTGGGCGTGGTGGCGCTGTATGCGCTGCTGCGTTGGCAAGCCCACCTGCCCTGGGCCACCGGCCACCCAGGGGTGCCTGCGGGGCTGGCGTTTAACACCGCGGTCAGCTTCGCTACCAACACCAGCTGGCAAAACTATGCCGGGGAAGCCACCCTGGGACACCTCGCCCAAGCCACCGGACTGGGCGGGCAAGCCTTCGCCAGCGCCGCCGTGGGACTCGCCGCCGGGCTGGCCCTGATTCGCGGGCTGGCCCGCCATCACACCGACACGGTCGGCAACTTCTGGGTGGACTTTCTGCGCAGCATCACCCGGGTCCTGCTGCCCCTGTCTGCTATCGGCGCGGTGATCCTCATTGGTTGTGGCGTTGTCCAGAACCTGGCCGACCCGCAGACCGTGACAACCCTGTCCCACGGGCACCAGACGATCCTCGGTGGGCCGGTCGGCTCGTGGGAACCGATCAAACTGCTCTCCGGTGACGGCGGCGGGTTTTTCAACGCCAACAGCGCCCACCCCTGGGAAAACCCCACCCCGGTCACCAACACCATCGAGATCATCCTGATGCTGCTCATCCCCACCGCGATGCTGCGCACCTTCGGAACGATGATCGGCGACCGGCGTCAAAGCTGGGCGTTGCTGGCCGTCGCCGGGTTGTTGTTCACCGCTGCCCTGCTCGCGGCCGGCGCGGCCGAGCACGCCTACCACGATCCCGCCGCCCTGGCCGCCGGCGCCGCCACCGAAGGCACCGAAACCCGCTTCGGGGTCCCTGGTAGCGCCGCCTTCGGCGTGGCCGCCACCGGCAGTGCCGACGGGGCGGCCAACGCCAGCTACGACAGCTTCACCAGCCTCGGCGGCGGGGTGCTGCTGGCCACGATCATGCTCGGCGAAATCAGCCCGGGAGGCGCCGGATCCGGCCTCTACGGCCTGTTGATGATCAGCATGCTCGCGGTGTTCCTGGGCGGACTCATGATCGGACGCACTCCCGAATACCTCCGCAAACGCATCAAAGCCCCGGAAATCAAGCTCATCGCGCTCTACCACCTGGCCACCCCGGCCGCCGTCTTGGTGGGCGCCGGGATAGCCCTGGCGCTGCCCGCCGGGCGTCTCGCCATCGGAAACCCCGGCGCGCATGGCCTCTCCGAGATCGTCTACGCCTTCACCAGCAGCGCCAACAGCAACGGCAGCGCGTTTGCCGGCTTGTCGGCGAACACCCGCTTCTACAACACTGTCCTGGGTATCGTGATGCTCATCGGCCGCTACCTGCCGATCATTTTCGTCGTTGCCCTGGCCGGCAGCCTCGCCCAGCAACACCACGGCCCGATCACCACCGGCACCCTGCCCACCCATCGGCCGCTGTTCATCGCCCTGGTCATCGGCGTCGCGCTGATTCTCACTGCGTTAACGTTCATTCCCACCCTGGCACTGGGTCCGCTTACCGAAGGACTCCACCCTCCGTCCGAACACAGCACCTCTCGACCAGCCACACAGGCACATCCAATCCAGCCGCTACTTAAGCCCACCGTCCCGTTCCCCAGCCCAGGCTTGCCCGTCAGCATCGCCACGACCCCTAACTTGCGGACCGCTACTACGCCCAGCGCGTCCGGAAAAGTTCAAATCGACAGGCCGATACAGACACCGATCCTCATACTTCAATCTCATGACGCATTCTGCTAGCCCGCAGCCGACCGCGCCGGGGTCTAGCTCTGCACAGGCCACAGTGGTCCCGGAGTCGATGGGCTATCGGCTCAAGCGGGTACTGCTGGGACCGCCGTTGGTCACCGAGCGGCTGCGGCACGAGCGGTTACCCAACGGCCTGGCATTAGGAGTGTTGGCTCCGGATTGTATTTCCTCATCGGCTTATGGCACCGAGGAAATGCTGCTGGAGCTGTTACCCGTGTTCGGCCTGCTGGCGTTTAGTCTGGTGTTACCCATCACCGGGGTGGTATTGGGCATCCTGGTGCTGCTGACACTGTCCTACCGCGAGGTCGTACAGGTCTATACCAAAGCCGGCGGCTCCTACGTGGTAGCCCGGGATAATTTCGGCCCCCGGGTGGCGCAAATCGCCGCGGTCGCGCTGCTGATCGATTACGTGGTCACCGTCGCGGTGCAAACCGCGGCCGGCACGGTCGCGGTGGTCTCGGCGGTCCCGGCCCTAGGCCCGTACAGTTTAGAGATCACCATCGGAGTGGTCGTGGTGTTGGCCTACGGCAACCTGCGAGGCATCCGCGAAGCCGGACGGGCGTTTGCGTTACCGACCTACCTGTTTTCCACCGCGATCGCCGCGGTGATCATCACCGGGGTGATCCGGGAGCTGCTCGGTACCCTGCCCCGCTATGACCCCACCCATCTACCGGGTGCAGTGCCCGTCGGCACCGGCACCGGACTGACCCTGTGGGTGGTGGTGCTGACGCTGCTGCGGTCATTCGCCAACGGCGGCTCCTCGCTGACCGGCCTGGAGGCGATCTCCAACGGGGTCAGCGCCTTTCGCAAACCCGAAGGCGTCAACGCCCGCCGAGTCCTGGTCATCATGGCCACCACTCTGGGATTTTTGGTCGCGGGGGTGTCCTGGCTGGCCCATCTGACCCACGCCACCCCGTATCAAAGCGGCTACCCGTCGGTGATCTCCCAAGAGGCCCGCGCGGTGTTCGGCCAACACACGCTGGGCACGATCCTGTTCGCTGCCGTGCAGGCGGTCTCGGCGCTGATCCTCTACACCGGAGCCAACACCAGCTTCAACGGATTTCCCTTTCTGGCCAGCTTCGTCGCCGGCGACTCGTTTTTGCCCCGCCAGCTGACCAAACGCGGACACCGGCTGGTGTTTTCCAACGGCATCATCGTGCTAGCCATCGTCGCGGTGCTCCTGCTCGCGGCGACCGGGGGCACGGTCAACGCGCTGGTCCCGTTTTACGCCATCGGCGTGTTCACCGGGTTCACCATGGCCGGTTTCGGCATGGCCAAACACCACCTCACCCACCGCGAACCCGGCTGGCGACACAAACTGGTGATCAACGCCAGTGCTGGTGGCCTGTCCCTGCTGGTGGTCGCGATTTTCGCCGTCGTCAAGTTCACCGAGGGCGCGTGGGCCGTGGTAATCCTGTTCCCCATCCTGGTGTTCGCGCTGATTCGACTCAACCGCGAATACCGCGAAGAAGAAGCCGCCCTCGCCGCACTAGCCCCAATCCTTGACGTCGAACCCAACTGGGCCCGCCACGAAGTACTGGTCTTTGTCGACAACCTCGATCTGGCCACACTGCGCGCCCTGCGCTATGCCCGCGGCCTGCGCCCCGACAAAATCCGCGCCATACATTTCGTGCTCGACGAACCCCACGCACGCGCGCTGGTCGACCGCTGGATGCGCATCCAGCGCGGCGACATCAACCTCGAGCTGATCGAATGCCGCGACCGTCGCCTCGGACGCGCCTCCATCGACCTGCTGACCCGCACCGTCGCTGACGGACGCACCGAAGCCACCGTCCTGCTGCCCCGGCGGACCTACACTC
Source organism: Actinomycetota bacterium (assembly GCA_021324675.1). Lineage (GTDB taxonomy): Bacteria > Actinomycetota > Actinomycetes > Mycobacteriales > Pseudonocardiaceae. Next base: position 15,882 of record JAJPIR010000329.1, on the reverse strand, counting down.
CCGTGGTCGGGCGACTGCTACACGACCGCACCGCCGACCACCTCGCCGCCCGCATCAGCCGCGTCCCCAACGCAGCAGCCACCATCGTGCCCTTCGACCTCCGCATTCCCATCAAACGCCTGACCCAGGCCCACCGCGAGGGCGAAACATTCCTCGACACCGCCCGCCGGCTCGACCATCAGCGCGCATCCCGTACCCCGCCCAAGGCCACCCCAACCCCGTCGTCCATCCCATCCGCGCAGCCCGCGCCCGAGCCGCCAGCAACACCCCCACCCGCAGCCAGACAGCCAACAGCGACTACACCCACCGACGGGACAACCCCACGACACCCCACCACCATCCAAGGACGCGTCCACTCCACCGAGATCCGCCAAGTAGACGGCAGCCACGTCCTCGAATGCGAAATCATCCACGACACCGACCGCGTCCTCGCCCGCTTTTATGGTCGACCCAAAATCCACGGACTAAACCCCGGCGCCCATATCAAAATCCACGGCCGACCCACCACCGAAAACAACACCCGGATCTTCACCAACCCCTCCTACGAACTACTGACCCCACCCCACCAAGACAACCCGTAACAACCACCCAGATATCGGGATATCCAATCAAGACAAGACCGGGCGCATTAAGCACCCCGTACACGATCAGGTGACGAATCGTCGTCCCGGGAATTAGCCACGCTGGGGGCTGTACCACAACAACCTTTGAAGTGGAACGCCGACTGACCACCGCGCGGGCGGCTGGCGACCATCGGTGTGTCGCGTTCCAAAAAGTTGTGATCACAACGCCGTGTCGTAACTGCCGTGCGGGATGGGCATTGGGTACAGGCTGGCCCCGGATGGCCAATTCGGCACCCACAGGGTGTGGAGTTGAGCGACTTCGTGCAGGATCGCCTCGGTGTCGATGTAGGTGTCCAGGGCTCGGTTGTCCGACGCGGCAGCCTGCACGTCTTGCCCCACCAGAATGATTGACAGTAGGACGAGTTGCAGGAATGTTTGCACGATCCACTGCACGACGTCATAGACACCACCGTTAATCGCCCCCGGCAGCCCGACCAGCGCTACCGCGGCGAAGGCGTAGGCGCACCACATCGATCCCAGCCCTTTGGTGATCGCCACCGCTAGCGCGGCGTTGAACCGGGCGATGCGGGTTCTGCGGTCGTACTGTTCTTCCACCCGGGCCGCATACGGTGCCGGTTATGGGCTCGGAGTTTCTGCACGCGCCCTTGGGTTTGCTCATCGATGAGCAGCACACGTGAACCGTCGTCCATAGGCCCCAGCCTGCCTCAGCCGCCTCACAGCACGCTGTGTACGGGCGAAAACGCCAACAAGGGGGTGCCTCGATGTGGGTGTCGTCGTGGTGTCAGATCCCGGGTCTGGCCGGGCGGTGCTACCTGCACGCAATCGGTGGTGTGATCATCGATTGGTCAGCTGTGGTGCTTAGCCCGCGAGCCGGTATCCCACGGTGGGTGCTCCACCGGTTCCGCATTCAGCGCCGATTGCGGGTGCTGCGCGGGAGGTGACTAGCGCGGTTGGCTCGGGGGACGGGCGGTCGATGCGGCCTCACCCGAGTCGTATGAGTGGTGGGGTTGACTGCCCGCCATGGTGGTGGGTGGCTTCTCCGCACCCGGGTGGTTCGCGCTGCTGGGCTTGGTAGCCGCGGTGATCGCCGGATACCTCTGGACCCAGCGGCGGGCCCGCCGTTATCTGCTGCGTTTTGCCAACCTGGAGCTACTGGAGCGCATCGCGCCGCGCCGAGCGGGCTGGCCCCGCCAGATTCCGGCGGTGTTGCTGGTGGTGGCGCTGCTGCTGCTCACCCTGGGGTTGGCCGGGCCCACCGCCGAGGCCCAGGTGCCCCGTAACCGGGCCACTGTAATGCTGGTGATCGACGTGTCGTTGTCGATGAACGCCACCGACGTCAGCCCCACCCGGCTGGCCACCGCGCAAGACGCCGCGATCTCGTTTGTCCGGCAGCTGACCCCGGGGATTAATTTGGGCGTGGAATCCTTCGCCGGCTCCGCGACCGTGCTGGTCAGCCCCACCCCCGACCACGACCAAGCTGTGCGCGCTATCCAAACGTTGAGACTGGCTGAGGCCACCGCTACCGGGGATGCCCTGGCGGCCGCGCTCAACGCCATCGACATGGTCAACCAACTCATCCCCGGTCAGGGCCAGGGAGCGCCGCCAGCGCGGATCGTGCTGATGAGCGATGGCAAACAAACCACCGGCCGGGACGAATTCGCCGTCGCCACCCAGGCCGGTCAGGCCCACATCCCGATCAGCACCATCTCGTTTGGCACCTCGTATGGCACCGTGGAGATCCAAGGTGAACAGGTCCCGGTACCGGTTGATGATGACTCCCTGGCCAAGGTCGCCGAACTGTCCGGTGGCCAGTTCTATCCGGCGCAAAGCAACCAACAGATCCATCAGGTCTACGACAGTCTGGCTCAGCAGATCGGCTACCAAACCATCCGCCAGGACGTCAGCCGACCCTGGTTGATCCTGGGCACTCTGAGCTGCCTGGCCGCCGCGGGTGCGGGGCTGGTGCTCTCCCAACGCCTGCCCGCCTGACCTCATCCTTCGTGGCGGAGGATCAGCCTTACCGGGCACTCGCCGATGCTGAGCAGGGTTAGTGGGGGCGGTGGCGGGTGAGGACAGAGCGTAGTCGCAAGCTGGCCCGGGTGGGGTCGCCGGCTGGTGGGTCGTCGTCGGTGGTGTCCTCGGGGAGGTCGGCTTGTACGGTCCAGCTGACGGCGGTGACGGCGGGTTCGAGGCTGAGGCGGCTGACGGCGGCTTCGAGTTGGCGGTCGTCGCGGTGTTGGGCGGTGAGCTCGGCGGTGACACTGACTTGATGGTCGGTGTTGGTGTCGTAGCTGCGGATTGCGCGTAGTTGGAAGTCGGTGTTGGTGATGGCTTGGACGAGCAGGGCCCGGATGTGGGCTTCGGCGCTGTCGGCGCAGACGGCTTGGAAGCGGTAGCCGACGGCGATTTCGGTGCCGCCGCTGGGTTGGCGGTCGATGCGTCGGCCCAGCGGGCGTAGTAGCACGTTGGCGGTGATGACCGCGGCGGTGCCGAGTGCGGCGATCGGGTACATGCCGGCCCCGGCGAGTGCTCCGACCGCCGCGGAGCACCACAGGGTGGCGGCGGTGTTCAGGCCGCGCACGTTCAGGCCGTCGCGCAGGATGACTCCGGCGCCCAGAAATCCGATCCCGGAGACGATTTGGGCGGCTACTCGGGTGGGGTCGGCGCGGATGACGCTGGATATTCCGGTGGTAGTAAAGCCGTAGGCCGAGAGCAGCACGAACAGGGTGGCGCCGGTGGCGACCAGGGCGTTGGTGCGCAGCCCGGCCATCCGGGCCCGCCATTGGCGCTCGATCCCGATCAGCGCTCCCAGGCCTAGGCCGGTGGCCAGGCGTAGCAGCATGTCCAGGGTGGTCATCGCCGGGGTGCACCCCGGTTGGGTCCGGGTCTGCGTGGCGACCGGGTGGCGTTGAGCACGAGGGCGACCACGAGCAGCGGAGCGAGGATCAATGAGGTTATTCCGAGGGTGGGTAGGTGGATGATGTCTGCGGTGGCCGACAGGCCCAGGTTAATCATCCAGCCGATCAGGGCCGCCACGGTGATGAGGGCCCCCCGGCGGGCGTGCCGTTCGGGAGCGCGGGGAGCTCCGACCGGGTTAGTGGGTGTGGCTGGCGGATGTGGGTCAGCGCCGATGATGTTGTTTCCCGCGCGGTGGTGAGGTGTGGGGTGGGTGGCCGGTGGTGGGGGCTGGTCGCGGGGTGGGTGTCGAGCTGCTCGCTGATCAGGTCCACCAGGGCCAGGGGAACCGCTGTGGCCTCGGCGACTGCGTGGGGGTCGTGGCCGTGGCGCAGCATGGAGGCGGCCACGCGCATGCGCATGCTGGGCCGGTGATCGTGGTCGGGTGGGCGGTGGAGGGACCATGATCACTCCTGACGCCGTGGGTGTCGGGGTTTAGGTAGCCCTGGGTGTGGCCGTGTTGCGGTGAGTTCCTGGGTGCGGGTCGGTCGGGGTTGTCTGGTCGGGGTCGTCGGGGGCGTCGGGCTGCGGGGTGGGTTCGCGGCGGCGCCAGTTGCGGGGCACGGTGGATTCCAGGGCGTCGTCAACGGTGATCACGCCGAGGAGGTGGTCGTTGTCGTCGACGACGGGCAGGTTGAGCAGGTTGTAATCGGTCATCAGCAGCGTGACGTCGATCAGGTCGGTATCGGGATGCACGCGGATGGGGTCGGCATCGGCGATGTCGCGCAGCTGCGCGCTGGGGTCGGCCTGCAGCAGGGTGACCAGGCCGGTGGCACCGCGCAGCCGGTGGTGGTTATCCAGGCTGAAGATGGTGGTCAGGGCCTCGGGTTGCAGGGTGCGCGCGGCGCGGACTCGCTCCAGCGCGGCGGCGACCGTGGTGTCGCGGGGCAGGGCGAGGTAGTCCAGGCCCATTAGGCCTCCGGCGCTGGTGGCGTTGTAGGCCAGCAGCGCGGTCACTTTGGTGCGTTGGCCGGGGGGCAGCAGGTTCAGGACCGGTTGGCGGCGGTGTTGGGGTAACTCGGTGATGGCATCGGCGGCGTCGTCGGCGCGCATCCGGGCTAGCAGGGCGGCGATGTCGTCATCGCTGCGGTCGCGTAGCAGCCGGGATTGGCGGTCGTCGTCGAGTTCTTCGAACACGTCGGCTTCCAGCTCGGGGTCGGCGTGGACCTGGTCGAGCAGCTCGGTTTGCTCCGCGCGGGAGGCTTGTTCCAGCAAGTCGGCGATCTGCGGGGGCTTCAGGCGACGCAGCCGCCCGACCGGGCGGCGGATCAACACCGTGGGCTGGTGACCGATGAGCGCCTCGAAGGCCTTCCAATCCCGGCAGCCCTGAGTCCCCGCCTCGCTTTCATCGTCGCCACCGTGATGGCCTGAAGCGGACGTGACCTGGCGCAGCAGGCGCTGCCACCAGCTGGTGGGGTGGGTGTCCACTCTGGCCAGGACCCATCCGGCCGGGGTGTGCGCCAGTTCCAGGTCATAGGCCCGCACCAGCCGGGCCCGGGGAATGTCGATCAACCGGTGGCCCAGGATGTCCGCGCGCAGCAACACCTCACCCTCACGGCGTTCGAAAGGACGCAGATCTACCCGCGGAGAGGACAGCGAGACCTCGTCGGTGTCCCACTGGGTGACCATGTCGGCCGGCACGAACACCCGCCGCCCACCAAGCTCGGCGACCAGCCCGGTGACCAGCGGATAGTCACTACCGTGCAGCCGGACGATCACATCGACCACCCGGCCACCCAATTTCTGCCCCCGGGCTCCCACCACCGCCCGGCGCAGCAGCTGCGACAACGACAGCGTCTGAACGGTCTGCTCAGATGGGTGCGCCGGCGAGGCGGATCCTGAGCCCGGGTTCGGCGCCGAAAGTTGAGCACTGGTGGTGTGTGGTGGGTCCTGGGGGGAAGTCATGACCAGGGGTCCCTTTCCGGTAAAGACTTCGGTCATCGACTGGTAGGCACCGTCCTGGCGGCCTGAGCCGGTCACCGCAGTAACTGTAGATCTGGTTAGTGACCGACCAGGGCAAGTTGCACCACGCGGACGATCACCATCCCCGCGGCGATGACCAAATAACCGCGCAACACGGCCAGCCCGAGCCGGCGCCCGGCGCTCAGCTGCGGCCGGGTCAGTAGCACTAGCGGGGGCATGCGCCAGCTGGCGCGCAGCTGCGGGTCCACCGCTGCCGGGGTCTCGATCTGCTCGCCGTGGCGACGGCGGCGCACAACGAGGTAGGTTCCGGCCAGCACGGCCAGGCCGCTACCCCCACCGAGGATGGTCAGGATCGCGGTGCTGGTGATGTCGGGGAAGACCACCGCGGCGGTGAGCACAATCGAGAGCATCACCAACACCGCGATCACCGCCGCAGTGAAGATATTCATTTTTGGGCCGTTGATCCACGGTCCGAGCACTTGACGGTCGTTGCACAGCAACAGCAAAAACACTGTCGCGGAGGGCAACAACACCCCCGCGAGGGTTTGCACCCCTTCGGTGAGCAGACCCAGCGGGCTCCCCGGAATGACCACAATGATCGCCGCGACCACCAACAAGCCCGCAAACACCACATAAAACCCCGCAGCCTCCCGAGGGCGGCGGTGCAGCGAGTGCCGCAACCCCAACATATCCCCGATCGCATACGCGGTGGCCAGGCTCACCGCGGCGGCGCCGATGATGCTGGCGTCGATCAACGCCAAGGCGAACAACACCCCGGCGGCGTGGTGGACATAGTGACCCAGACCGGCGGCGACCCCACCAGCATCACTGAACTGTCCGAACTCGGGATGCCCGGTGAACGCTGCGGTGGTAAAGGCCATCATCGCGCCGGCACCCACAATGACGATGACGATCCCGATCCACAAATCGACTTTTTCGTAACCAATGAACCGCGGGGTGATCCGCTTGTCGATCAAATAGGACTGCTGGAAAAACAACTGCCACGGCGCCACCGTGGTCCCCACGATCGCGATGATCAGCAGCATCACCGTGGACAGCTGCGCCCCCGCCGGCAGACCCGGCACCACAAAATCCCGGGCCAGCTGGCCCAGCGGCGGGTGGGCCATCACCACGATCGGCACCAACAGCAGCGACCCGGCCACCAGCGCCAGGCATACTTGCTCGAAGCGGCGGAAACTTCCAGTCGACGCCGCGGCGATCACCACCACCGCGGCGAGCAGCACCCCGGGCACTTTGGGCAGCCCTAAATAGGACAGGCCCAGGCTGATCCCGATGAACTCGGTGACAATGGTCAGCGCATTGAGCAAAAATAGGTCGATCACACTGAACGCGCCCCAGAACCGACCAAAGCGCTCCAGAATCAACCGGGCATGCCCCACCCCGGTCACCGCGCCCAGGCGCACCACCATCTCCTGATTGACATACAACACCGGGACCAACAACAACAACGTCCACAACAGCGCCGTGCCATAGTTCTGCCCCGCCTGCGTGTAGGTGCCAAACGCCCCCGCGTCGTTGTCCCCGACCATCACGATCAGACCCGGGCCCACGATCGCTATCAGGGTCTTCAACCGAGCCGCCAACCCCGTACGGGGCGCCTGGTCATCGTCGCGGATGGTGCCCAACGCACCCTGAATATCCCCCAGGTGGGCCTCATCCAGCACCGCACTCTGAGCCCGCTCCGCACGGACAGGCGCTCGGGTCGCCGGCGTGTTCCTGCTCACCGGATCACCTCGACCCGCAGCCCGAGCAGCTTGCTCACGCCAACGGCGATCCCCAGGCCGGGAACGAACTCCTCGGCGATGGGCAGCAGCACACTGCCCAGCACGGGCAGCAGGTCGCGGACGACCCGACCTAGACCAGCTGAGCGGTCCACACCAGCAATGGTGATCGTGATCGACATGGCGGCCTCCCAACCCACCCAGCACAGGTGGAGGGACCAGCTCGACACAGCCCCCGGCGAGGATTAGCCGATCAGGTAATCAACACATGAACCCCGGTGGACGTGTCGAGGAACACCAAACAAGACAAAGGGCAACTATCGCCCGGCTTCATGCCGCCCACCTCCTCGCCGCCAGGGCACACGCGGGTGCCATCACTTCCGGCGCAGCGCAGATACCCAGCGCCCGAAACCGGCGCAGTGAACTCAGGCACCCCCTCGTCAGAGCTTTGGCACTGCACGGCGTACCCCACCCACCTGGGCGAGAAGCCACCTGGGGTCACCCCTTAGGCCGGGGAGACCTGTCCTGACCCAGCAGCGTCTCTCGACACTGGAGGGTCAGTGGCCTATGTCCGCACAGACGCCTCACCGAACGAGGTGCTGCACCACCCAGTGCACCCCCACCCAACAACCCCTGTCAACCCATGTGCGCAAACCACGCATATAAATTCCCCGCCCCGGTCCCGGGCGACCGACATGATCAGCGGGTGCACCCAGCGTGAAAACACGCCAGCCGATCCATGGGGCCAAGGCGGAGCTGGTGCTCCCACACGGTGCTGCCGAAACGTGTCCCCAGCCGCACACTGGACTGTTGTCGCTGACTTCTCCGCAGGAGCACGGTGTGGGTGCCGAACTGGTCATCCACGTCGTGCGACCTGGGCGTATTCGTGTAGCAACCTGCCAAGTAGATCGCGACGTCGCAAGTGAAACTGGGACGGCGATACTGCAGTCGAATCGCCACGACTGGCGATCATGCCCGACGACCACCGTCCAGCGGTCCCGCAGGTCACCGCCGTGGATGACCAGTTCGGCACCCACACGTCTGACCAGTACACCAGTCAGGACCCGACCCGTCAGTACCCGCCGCCTGACACTGACGGCGACCAGATCGACTACCCCGGCCACACCGGCGCGATGCAAAACAAGCCCGACCACGGCGAGAGCTCCTACCGCGGCAGCCACCGGCTCGATGACCGCACTGCGGTGATCACCGGCGGTGACTCCGGTATCGGCCGTGCCGTCGCCCTGGCCTTCGCCCGGGAAGGCGCTGATGTCATGATCTCCTACCTGCCCTCGGAAGAGCAAGATGCGCAGCAGACAGCTCGGCTTATCGAGGATTCCGGGCGCCGTGCTGTGACCGTGTCTGGTGACCTGGTTGAAGAACAGCAGTGCCAGCGGCTGGTTGATCGGGCGGTGCAAGAGTTTGGACGCATCGACATTCTGGTCAACAACGCTGCTTATCAAATGGTTCAGGTGGGCGGGATCGAAGACATCACCACCGAGCAGTTCGATCGAGTCCTCAAGACCAATCTGTACGCCATGTTCTGGCTGTGCAAACGTGCCATCCCGCACATGCAACCGGGTGCGAGCATCATCAACACCTCCTCGATCCAGGCGTCGGATCCGTCCCCGGAGTTGCTGGACTACGCCACCACCAAGGCTGGAATTGTCAACTTCACCAAAGGGCTGTCCAGAATGCTCGCTGATAAAGGCATCCGGGTGAACGCGGTCGCGCCGGGGCCGATCTGGACACCGCTCATTCCAGCGACCATGCCCAAGTCCAAAGTAGAATCCCACGGACAAGAGGTGCCCCTGCAGCGGGCGGGACAGCCAGCCGAGGTCGCTCCCGCCTACGTCTTTTTCGCCTCCCAGGAATCCAGCTACATCACCGCTGAAGTTCTCGGCGTCACCGGTGGCCAGCCCGTAACGTAGGCACACCATAGGTTTTCGACCACGCCTAGCTTTAGAACTGGCTCAGCTGGTCTTAACGAGTTTCTTGTATGTCGGCGGCAACTGAAAACTGACCACCGCGCGGCAACTGAAAGTGGACCAGCTTCCCCGAGACCCTGGCTCGATTCAAGCTGGGAAGGCGCATCGCCGGTGAGCGTAGCGTTCGTCACGGATGGTCAGTCGGCAGTAGCCGAACAGCCAGGCGATGGTGCGTTTCAATCTCTGGCCGTTGGCCGTCTTACCAACCTCGCAGCCGATCGAACCGGACACCACAGGCACCGGACGCTGGTGATATGACCTCGTAGCCAAGCTCGTCGCGCAAGACGCGTATGGTCTCCTCGGGATCGTCGCGGACCATCGACGCGAGTTGCCGGCGGCGCCACTTGACCCGGCCGTCCTCGACGGCCCGAACGGCGCCTGGCATCGCGTCAAAGGCCGAATTGGTTCATGCCGAGGCGGTTGATGCTCGCCGGTCTGAAGGGTGCATTCTGATGGCGCTGGCCAGCCCAACCTAGTGCGCGCCGACACGGGCCGCACGAATACAGGTGTTCCCACGGCTCACTTGCACACTAGTGGCCGAACTGATGCCGGTCGCGGCCGAGGGTCTCTGAGCGAGTCCTCCCTGCACCGATGGCCAACCGTGCAGATGGAGCTGACTTGTCCACTATCTACCGTCGTTTTGATCGAAGGGAAACCGCAGCGACCGCATCGCCGCATCGTCGCGTTGAGTAGTCGGACGCTGCGGCTCCGCTGCTTCGCAGTCGACGGCGTGGCGGAACAGATTCCGAGACGGTCGCGTCCTGGGTCTACCGTCAGTGACGTCTGACGCCACTTGCCGCTCGTCTGCTTGCTCAGCCGTGCGGAACAACCCGTCGTTGTGGTTGTGCTGTTTTACCTGATCAGTCAAGGCGTGCCTTTCCTTGGTCACGGATGCTGCCTGGGCCGCGACGATCTGACATCCGACGTCGCGGTTCGGGGCTATGCCAGGTGGCCAGACCGCTCAGTCCGGCGCGTTGTACACTGCCTCGAAAGCGATTGTCCGCAGCGCCCCGGTCAGCTCCCGCATCGCCGCGATCGCCTGGTATTTCTCTCCCACGGCCGGGCGCTCCCCGGCCTGATCGATGTCTGCCCACAACCCGTCCACATAGTCATGGAGCCGCTGGCGGGCGTCTAGCTGGCTCGCTCGATCGACCTCGCTCATTCGATCAAGGCGGGCCCGATCGAAAGACCCAAACGCCTCAGCGAGGTCATGCGCGGCGTGTTGGTGCTCCACGGCTTGCGTCCTCTTTCCTGACCCGCCGACGACACCGCGCACGCGGGGGCCCCTCACTCACTGTCCACACGGCGTAGCCGCAGTCCGCTCCGAGGACAAGGACACCAACCAACTGTGCCAACTGGCTCGCCAACGCGGCCAAGTAGTCCCCCGACGGGTCCAGCGTAGCTGGTGACGATCCTGGCTTTTTCAGCCTCACCCACGCCTAGTCAGCCGGCCAGCACCATGCCAAAACAAAACTTGACCAGGTCAGCAGCCGCGGCGGGTGCCCCAAGGAGAGGTTCTGTCGACGATCCCGGTGGCGTACCCGATCCGCTGGCTGGTCGTAGCCCGCTCCCAGCGTACTTGTCACGCCGATCGCGGTGATTGGTTCACCGGGCCAGCCGGTAGCCCCCGTAACCACCTTGGCGTTCCTCGATCTGCGTAACCCCCAGGCTGTCGACCACCCCGGAGGTCGAGCCGTCGGAGGACCCGGCCTTCCAACTTTGCACGGACCGAGAGTCCTCACGCCTGGCCGTAGGCGCCGCCCGTTCTGCGTCCTCGGACCAGATCGCACACCTGTTTGTTGGTCAACTAATTCTCATCCGGCGTTTTTTGTTAGTCGAGCTAGTCGCGAAGCGCCTAGGAGCAGGAGGGGTGGCGCAGCTTGCCAACGCCAGCGGGTCACGTCGCCGCGCCAGGTTCTGACACGATGCGGGCATGACGACAACCTCTGAACCTGCCCAATGGATGTCACTGGCGTGTGAGAAGTGCGGCTGCGAACGCGATGTGCAGCTACCCCGCGAGGACGGCACCTTCATGACGGCCGAGAGGTATATGTCCTTGCATAAGGTGGCCGGCATGGTGCTGCTCTGCGAGAAGTGCGCACCCGTCGGCGCACGCAGACTTGGCGAGTGACGTCGGGGCAGTTCTTCGATAGGTGCGGGTATCGATCGGCGGGCAGTCGTTTGGATGAACGGCCCGACGTCTTGACTTTGCGCCGGCGCGCGGCGACCGCGAGGTCTGGTCGGCCTGATCGACTATGCCGCTGCGGTAGAGTCGGTGACTAGGAGTTACAGCATCTGCCACCGACGGAGCCGCCAGTTCACGACGTCGCGTCCGGCGCCTACATGTAGTGGTCGGCGTTGTGCGCTGGGGTGGTTGGCAGCTCAACGCGACAGAAGATGGCCGAAGGACCACCCGGACGTGCTCTCGCCGGGCTGTCTCCGAGGTAGTCGACAGCCACGAGTATTACGAAGAAAAGTGGGACCGGTGAACCGGGCGCCCAGGCCGATCGAGGTCGGTGGGTCGCGGTCGTCAGGCCGAGCGAGGCGCGATGAGTGGCGCAGCGATGATGACCGGTGTGCCACCGGGGGAGCTAGCCGCCCTTGCACAGGCAAACCACGCGGCAGCACGGGTGCATCGACTCCCCCGAGATATTCCCGAGCCGCGTGTTCTGCCGCTACCGCGCTGGCACTTTGGTCGCGGCTGGACTGGGCCCGAACACCGTCACCGTTGTCAGCTCACAGTGTTCCCAACCACGATCGGTGACACCTATTCAGTTCGAGTGATTGAGGGAGTTAGTCAGGGAGGCACCGAGGGATGCGAGGGAGTTCTCCCTGCCGGGTCCCTCCCCGCACCTCCCTGACTCGAACAGGGAGTATGGCCGCGCAGCGACCCTGCACGCGCCTCCGGCCACACTCTCCTTCACCCCGATTCCGGCATTGACCACCCCGGGACATTGCCTCCCTCCCTCACGGCATTCAACTACGTACAGTAATTATCGGATGACCACGGTAGTGCGGAGCATCGGGTGTCCGTCCCGCACCGCCGTGCGCCGTCGAGTGGGCCTGTCAACCGGGTCGGGACGGGCTGGGGACAGCCGTCGCCACCCCGTCCCAACCGCCCACCCATGACTACTCTGCGCAGCTCAGCGACCGCACCGAAGCTGTCCCACCACCCCCGTCCCGCACAGGTCCGGCCGGACATGCCTGGGACGGGTTTCAAGCAGTCGGCAGGAAAAGGGAAAACCGGCGGGCGGACACCTCATCGGCCCGGTTGCCCTCGTCCTGCGAGCGAGCAGCGAGCTGATCACGGATCCCTTGCTTCCCCTTCTTCCCCGCGATACCGGGGGCTCACCACGGCGATCCCGAGGCACATAGCGCTACCCCGTCTCGACCGCTGAAACGGACCTGTCTCCGGCCCACGCACAGGGGCCTGCCTCGCCGGGTGGTCTGCCTCGCCGCACGTCAGCACCGGCAACAGATCGGGCGCCGACGTGAGGCATGTGCCCTAGCGCACCGCTGGCGCCTCAGCGCCTGCCCCACGTCCCGCCACCCCCGACCGGCGGCCACCACGGGCGCAAACACCGCGCCGTTAGACAGCCGGCACACGGGGGGTCTCCCCCCGTTACCGCGCTGGTCAGCGGCCATTACCCAGGGGGCCTACCCGGGTAGAGACCCCCCGCTACCCCCATCGGCGGCGCGGCGGTCGCGGTAGCGGGGCCTATCGGCGCGTCAAACCCGCGTCCCAGCACACAATCGGACGGAAGACCGTACCTTCCTCGCCGCTGACTCGTTATCCATCTTCGCCCGCGCGCTCTCCCACCATTTGGAGGTGATGTGCCAACACCCCGACCATAACCACCCCACCGACCGGCCCCGCACCAGGTGACCGCACCCGCACCACCCCAGCGGTCCCGTCACCACGGCCGAGCCCGGACAGCCTCACCGCGCACATCCAGCACCTCGTGGCTCAAGCCCCACCGCTGACCGACACCCAGCGCACCGCCCTCCGAGCCATCCTCCAACCCCGCCAACCAACCACCACGCACTAAACTCACCAATAGCACGACCCGCCCCCGGCAGCGACACACCGCGTCCGCTGCCGGGGGCGGGTCATATTTCGCGAAGCAAAGACGGGCGACCGACAACCGTTCCCGTAACCCAGCCACACCAGATGTCACCCGATAGGTGTGTCTGAGACGAAACTGCGGTGACCAGGCACGTTCCGGACGCAGGGGTTGGTGACCCTGCTGGGTGCCGGGTTGGTTGATGATTGATGCTGGTGACCGGTTACGCAGCGTTGGGTTCGATGGTGACCTTGTGTCCGAGGGCTTCGAGTTCGTGAATGAGTCGGCGTTTGCGGGCTTCGGGACTGTCGATGCGGCGGGTGAAGTAGTCCGGGCCGAGGTCGCGGTAGGCGGTGGTCTCGGCGAGCACATGCCAGATGATCACGATCAGGGTATGGGCGGTGGCAGTAGCGGCCTTCTGGCCGCCCTTTTTGCCGAACCGGCGGTGAAAGCGGCGGAACTGGGCACCGACATAGGTGCTGGTGCGTCCGGCGGCCCAGGCGCATTCGGTGAGGATCTCACAGAGTTCGGTGTTGCCCTTGCGGGTCTTGCCGGATCGGTGCCGCCCGGCGGATTCGTTGTTGCCCGGGCACAAGCCAGCCCATGACGCCAGGTGTGCCGCGGTGGGAAACCGGGACATCTCCACACCGATCTCGGAGATGACGACCTGGGCGGCGCGCTCACCGATTCCCGGGATCGTCGCCAGCAGCTCGGTCTGCCGGACGAAAGGGAGGGTGGCCTCGTCGATCCGGGTGTCCAGCCGGGCGATCATGTCCGCGAGGTGGTCGATGTGTTCCAGGTGCAGGGTGCACATCAGCGCGTGCTGGGCACTGAAGCGCCCGGCGCAGGCCATGGTTAGCTCGGGGATCTTCTTGCGCATCACCCCGCGAGCCAGATCCGCCAGCACGGCGGGATCACGTTCCCCGTTGATCAGTGCCTCGATCATGTCTCGGGCCGACAGAGTGGTCAACTTCGAGGCCACCGAGTCGATCTTAATTCCGCTGTCCTCAAGGACCTTGGCCAGGCGCTGCAATTCGCTGGTGCGTTGCTCGATGAGCTTTTTGCGGTAGCGGGTCAACTCCCGGATCGCGGCGATTTGTGGTGGCGGGATGAAGCTGCCCCGCAGCAGCCCGCACTCGGTCAACTCCGCCAGCCACACCGCGTCCAGGGCGTCGCTTTTGCGGCCTGGGACGTTCTTGACATGCCGCGCGTTGACCAGCAACACCTCCACAGGGCCTTCGGCCTCACACAGGGCGTGAAAGATCGGCTTCCAATAAATCCCCGTCGCTTCCATGGTCACGTGCGTGACGCCCTCGGACACCAGCCAGGCCACCATTTTGGCCAGCGTCTGGTGAAAGGTGTTGTACTTGCGCACCTGCTGGCGGCGCTTGCCCGCTCGCTCACCCGGAGTGCGCACCGCCACCGCGATGATCTTCTTGCCAACATCGATCGCGGCCACCCGTTCGTACATGATCTCCACCGTGGGGCTCCCCTCCGAACGGCCACTACGGCGCGCCGCCCACGGAACCCGCATGAAGATCAAGAGTCTGAGACTCGCGCTCGAAAGGTGGCAACCCGGAGTACCCCACCGGGACAGGCTCCAGCGTCAATCTTAAGCACGGGCTCACCCGCACCAAGGCACAACGACGTCAGCGGGCGACGCGCCCCCAGTTTCACCGGCCCGCGAGCGTCGCGCCAGAGGCATCAAAAATCTTAAGCGAAGAGTCGTGTTGACCGATGATGCATCGTCGCGAGCCTTTTGTGACGGGTTTAACGAGGGGACGCGCAACCTGTCACACCCGTCACGTTGCCTATTTCCACAGCTCAAGTGCCGACGAACCCGTCACAGGGCACCGCGTAACCCGTCACACCGCGGTGACGGGTAGCCCCTGGTTGTGACGGGTTGCGCGCCGTGGACTAACCGCGTGACCGGTGGGTGGTGTGGTTAGTGTGTTTTCCATTCGATGTGGATTCCGGTGGGGTCGAAATAGCTGCCGTTGGGGCGTCTGCCTTTGCTAGTGGGCAACACGGTGACGGTGAGCAGGGTGGCGAGCACGGCGCGGCGCCGGCCCAGGTCGAGCCCGTCGGAGCGGTTCGGGGTGGTGCCGTACCAGATTTGGGTGATGTTGGCTTGCCCGGCCAGTCCGATCAGGGGATTGACCTTCGCAGCGGCGGTCAGCGTGTCTTCGATCTCGGATAGCCGGGCGCGGAGTTTGCTGGTACCGGTGCGCAACTGAGCTACGGTGATCACGCCCTCGGCGAAGGCCGCCGAGAGATCGGTGAGGCGCTGGCCGAGGGCAGCGGCTTCGGTCTGCAGCGCGGTGGTATCTAGGTCCGTGTCGGCCGGGGCGGTGAACAGGCTGGTGGCGTCGGGGCGTTGCAGACGGGCCACGATGATCCGCTCGACGTAATCATCAAGCGGTGGCGCGGCGCGGGCGACGTGCCCGGCGCTGTGTCTGGTGTTGTCCTGGGCCTTACACCGATAGGCGGGTTGGCGGTGGTTGCCGGTGTAGGACACTCGCAGCGCGGGCTGGCCACAGGCGCCGCACACGTATAGGCCGCTGCCCAGCCATTTGACCCGGTTATTGCCGGTGGTGTTGGTGCGTCGGGCGGGGTCGCTGAGCAG
>JAJPIR010000082.1 GCA_021324675.1 Actinomycetota bacterium | reverse complement strand
GCCCTAGGTCTCACTGGACCAGGAAACGTGAGTGCTCACCCACCGGCGGCTGAGGCGCACCACCCTGCCGCATCAGCGACCGGGGCGGTACGAACCCCATTAGGAAAGTAGGGGTCGTGGGTCACAGTCGGCCCGGTTGGAAGTTAGCTCGGGCGGCGCATGAGTGGGGGCAGGCCATGGCCTGCCTGCCCCGAGGTGATCCTGCGGCAGGGCCGGCTCCGGGGTCCACGGCCCTCGGATGAGGACGCGCGTCAGCGGTGCGCAGCACTCATGAGCAGGGCCGGTTCCATGTGCGCATGACGCATCTATTTCAAACCTTATGGTAATCTCGCGCAAGATGCTCGGGTGAAACTAGTCCTCGCCTATCAAAGTAGCTCGATCACCTTCGCGCGAAACTCGAAAACTGCCGATCGATTCTAGAATTCGTGTATGTTCTGGCCCTGCGGGCAGCGCGATTTCGTGAATCGTTTGGCCACTCGACGGAACTATTTTAACTGAAATGGGACCGTCTCCGGATTGAGTTCCCGGCGGTCGGACGGCGGCAATAATCTTTCCATGTTCATCGGTAAGAACGGTCAACTTGACTGCTTCTTCACCTTCATATGGTGTCATGTTACACCGCCTCCTTCCAGGTGGTACCAGACATCCGAACTCGACGGGTTAGAGACGCCGAGTGCATAATACCAGTATCCACCGAATGTCGGGCGATTTACCACGGCGTTCCATTGCACGATGAGGAATTTATCCTCGCCGGAACTTCCACCGCTCGACCGGTCAAGTTTAGCGACTGTGTACTGCGGACCCCGGTATGTGCCGCCAAAGTCGTACGTGACTTGCACGGCCTGCCCATGCGCTACGAATAATCCGCTTTGTGGCGTACTCCAGGACATGACGCTGACCTTACCTCTCACTTACTTATGAGGACGGGGAACTCAGCGACAAACTCGGTCACCTCTGAGCCGGCCGAGAATTCCAACCGCGTCATTACAGCCAAGAATCGGCTGTCGGTATCGCATCGGTCAAGCGCTCGCCTAGGGGTAATCATGACACAGTTCGGCTATGCACCCCAAAGGAATGCACCCATTCGGCGCAGTCTCTTAGCCACTCTACGCAGTCAAGCGCCTGATGATGGAAGATTACTGGTGAACCTAAGGGGGTGGACGAGCTGGTTGACAGGCTGGACATTACGCTCTGTGATTACACCGTGAGATTATGACTGTGAAGCACGCCCGCGAGTGGTGCGGTTCGTGCCGCCAGCGACTGTATTATTTGGACTTGAGGGAATTTGTCATGTTCCCTGGGTCATGCGTGCCGCGGCGAGCAGCGCATGACCCAGGTGATCTCAGCCATTGGGTTCGGACAGCCACGACGCCGCACTGCTATCGCATGCAGTCCCTGGCCACTTGGCACGGGTTGACCGCCTCGCTGCATAGGCATGATCGGCTCGGGCTCGCCGAGTGCGGACGCGGCTAGGACCAGAGTGTAGCTACACCCTGCCCACGCACTGGATAGCGTGTGCAAGCGGTTTTCGCGCCGAAGGTCACTGGTCGACGATCCGTGGGGTAGCTTGCCCTTGCGTTCTGTGAGCTTTGTGTTTTTTCGCAATGTGGAACCAGCAGGGATCGTTGTCGGGCTGCGGAAGGAGCGCCATTGGCAACCTTCTGCGGCGCCGCCAGACCTGCCGGCAGCGGAAAATGGACGGGGTTTGAAGTCAGAGGACTTCAGTCCGGCAGGCCGCGTTAACAGCCGCAGTGCTATTCAACGGCAAGCATCACCTCGGTGGACTTAATGAGGACAGTGACAGGGTCTCCTTCGGAGAGCTGCAGTTCTTCGACGCCGTCCTTGGTGATCGACGCAGTAATCAGCTGACCGCCGTCGAGCGTTACCTTCACAATCGTCATCACGCTGCCGGGCCAGAGTGACTCCACCCTGCCTTTGAGCTGGTTTCGCGTAGACAGACGCATCCTGATGCCTCCTGCATCGTGACAGTCGAGTGTCAGCAGGTTAGCCCCAAGGAGGTAATATGACGATCCTTCAGGCGACGCCTCACTCACGATCACAGTACACCGCCCACCATCTCACAGCTCGTAACCATGTGGTGGTCTCCTCCGACAGGAAGCATCGTGTGCCGCCGGCTGATAAGCTCTCCTCCGGCCGGTCCGGAGACCCAATTACGCCGATAACCTGTGCAGCGCAGTTGAATAAATCGTCATCACCGCTGGGGCAACTCGAAACCGACGCGTCACCACTGACTGGCCTGGCTGTTGGTCGGGCGGTTGGGAGACTGCTTGTTGGTCCTCGTGGAGCGCGATCGCGCTCCACGAGGTCATCGCCATCACCTTCGAAGATCTTTCCAGGTCAGACATCACGCGCACACTGCGGCACAGGACCCGACCAGGACTCAAGCGACCGGTCGCAGGTCGACCCGCGCTGCACCACTCGTACATCCTCTGTGGGCTTCGCGCATGGAGGCCCACGGTGACGTCGAGGTCGGTGTGCCGCCCGACCTCCTGGACGGCTTTCCCCGTTGCGGTCGGCCAAGCCCAGGCCAGAATTGTCAGCTATCTTGATTCATTGGTGTACATCGAGTGGTATAGAAGCGTGAGCGGTCATTAACGGGTGTGAAGTGTACCGTCGAGGTAGTTGATAGTTATGGGGGCACGAGGGCGTGAACGAACATCCCACGGTAGGAACACCTGGAGGCCAACGCCCGTGGGGCCTGCCGCCTAGTCTTGCGAGCACAGTGCAACGTTATTTTCACTACCAGGTGGCGGTCGAAACGGGCACGTATAAGGGTACAAGTACCCGCCTATTACGGGAGCTTGTTGGTCGCGTATATACCATCGAGTCTAATTTGGCCCTATATGAAAATGCGCGCCGAGCGTTGGCGAGCGATCCTGATGTTCAGGTATTTTTGGGGTCATCGCCTGCCGTGCTCCCGTCCATTCTGAACTCGCTGAATTCGTGTGCCCTGTTTTGGCTCGACGCTCACTGGTTCCCAGAAATTCCCGCCGCCGACGATTCTCAATGTCCTTTGTTGGAAGAGCTGTCTATACTGGCCTGCTGGCCTTTCATCGGCGACTCGTGTGTGCTTATCGACGATGCTCGTATGTTCAGTCGACCACTTGAAGAATGTTATCGAGCCGGCTATTGGCCGGCATTGCATGAGGTGATTGCGGCTTCACGCTTCACGCCGTCGACCGTGTCGGCAATTGTTGACGATGTGATAGTCGTCGGTCCCAGTACGCTGACGCTGGCGTTTAGCGACTACTCGAAACCAACTGGGGCGCAAAGTGTCGTATGGAACAACGTTCAGAAATGAAAATCGTGCATCGTTCATTTTGATCACTTGTTATCAGCGAAGCCCGGCTTTGCGAGAGCAATTGGGCCAGGCTTTCCACCCTTGCGCGCGAAGCACTTTCTCGGCGATGGCTATCTGCTGTGACCGAGTAGCGCGGTCGGCGGTGGTAGCAAATGCGCCACCACCGTAGGCTCGCCACGTTTGAGGGGTGAACTGGAGCCCGCCGTAATAGCCATTTCCGGTGTTGATGCTCCAGTTGCCACCGCTTTCGCATTGTGCTATGAGATCCCATGGATCTCGGTGTGTTGGGCTTGCCTGGGCCACTGTTGTAAATAGTAGTGGAATCGTTGCCACTGCCGTGGCGATGCCGATACCTGCGAGCGATCGGAAAGTCTTCAGCATATTAATTCTCCGTGAAACGCGTGCATGACTGCTGCCCTCGGAAGTCGCAGGAACCACATTCCTGCATCGACCGATCACCAGATCGCGCCTGTCCCGAGTCGGAGTGAGATTGCGCTATCCGGCTCCCAGGGACAGGGCTTCGCGCGCCAGGGCCGGATTCCTGCGCACGTGGTTGGCGCCGTGGCGCAGGACGAGATTGACCGTACGGATTCCTTTGCGGGATGCAAGGGGGCATCACAGAACGAGAGCCACGGGAAAATCGTGATTGTGCGGTCACGCGCCGCGATAAGGGCAGGCATTACCGCTGGTCTGACGTTTACGACTAGGGCCCTAGGCATACCTGATTCGCCAGGTTTCTGACCTGCTAAGACGTAGAATGGATCACCCGTTCAGCGTACAAAAAGCAAGATCCTTGTTTGGGATCGGTATAGCTTTAGTTCATCCCGATCTGCCGATCCATTCTCTCGCGGCTGTGGCACTTATCACGTATGGACCTGTCGGGCACCCTGCCTGCTGCTGGAAGATGGCGAAGGCCAACGCATCGAGATCTCCGGAGCGCTCGTCTCGGGCCGTAATCGGACTTGAGGATCTGGGAATTAAAGATGGGAATATGGAGAGGCTGGCTCGAATATTAGTTTAGTGTTACGGCAGATCCTGATTCTGCCGGCCTTTACGGTATCGGAGCCTCAAGTGGCGCTGCATACCGTATCGGTTGTCTTCGGCCCGGACCCGGGCGCGGCTTCACGCTGCCATCGTTTCGTTTTGGGATCCGTCGAGCGCGCATTGTTGCGGCGGACGGCTCGCGAGGACGGTCGGCTGCCGGTGGAGTAGTGCCGTAGCAGATGTCCGCCGGGAAGAAATGTCCCGGTACCTGCGCATGTGGCAGTGCGCAACGCTGGTGGTTTGCTTGGTGATCTGACCATTTTGATAAAGTTTGATAAAGTGAGCGTCCGTGTGGCCACGCCGGGCTACGGTCTCGATGGGCGATAATCGCCGACCTTCGTTGCGCCTGGCTGTATCTGGGCCTGCGTGGTTCACCGCCGATGCTACGCGGCAGTTATATTGTTTCTGGCAATTGTGGTAGCGATCCTTACTGGCGTTTTCGAGTTCCTTGCCCCATTGCGGAAACTCTTGGTTTTCCGGCGGGTTGGTGGAGGGGCACGGCACGCGGACGTCGGATCAGTCCCGATCGATCACAATAGAGATCGAC
The DNA here is from genome assembly GCA_021324675.1 of Actinomycetota bacterium. GTDB lineage: Bacteria > Actinomycetota > Actinomycetes > Mycobacteriales > Pseudonocardiaceae. The sequence goes on along the minus strand of JAJPIR010000082.1, from coordinate 143,212 downwards.
TCAGAGGTCAGCGTAAGGTCGTATCAGGTGCCTTTTGGGACGTTTGATGATGGGATGTACGTCTACGCCGCGCGCCGGGATTCGCCCACCGCGGGCCCTTGGAGCCAAGACCTGACGCAATGCCGAAGATCACAGGACAACGCTGGCCACCAGCTGTGAACTCACGCGAAGAGGGCGAGCAGATCGCGCGGCGGCTCGGGCTGAAGCCGCTGCCCGGTGAAGGAGGCTTGTACCGCCGCACCTACGTCGACGCGCACAGCTCTGCAATCTATTTCATGCTGCTGAGCCCGGATTTCTCAGCGCTCCACGTGCTCGACAGCGTGGAGGTCTATCACTGGTACGCCGGAGCTCCGTTGCAACTGCTGTTACTGCACCCAGACGGCCACGTCGAGCGACCGGTTCTCGGCCCGGACCTTGCCGCCGGAGCGGTACCGCAGTTTGTCGTTGCCGCAGGTGTGTGGCAGGGCTCCAGAGCACTTGGCACCTGGACCTTGGTGGGTACCACGATGGCTCCGCCGTTTAGGTGGTCAGGCTTGCGCCTTGGCCGGCGCGCCGAGCTCCTCGCCGGCTGGCCGGGCGCCGCGGAGGAGATCCGTGCCCTAACCCGAACCTGATCGCACGTCCAAACCGCAGTCTGGATGCAGACTGCGGTGGGAGACGCTAAGTCGATCGGACTGTTATGAGACCGGGGGAGGGGGAGGCCAGCACGCCAGTGGGTTCGACGTGGCGGCTTCTGCGCGGGTCGGGCTGCCCGACTGGCACGCTCTGTCGGGACATCTTGGTCGCCACCGTAGGCCGGGCCGGGTCTCCCCGGCGAGATTGCGTGGCTGAGCGGACTTGGACGATCCAAGCGACGGCCGGAACCGACTCCAAGATGAGGAATGCGGCCAGAACAACAAGGAAAGCTGATCCCCGCAACAGGCCCAGGGCGCCGAGGACGAGCCCTCCCGCGCCGCGCAGCGTGTGGCCAATCGCCCACCTCAGGCCGGGACCGGATCGGGCCATGACGCGACCTGCGAGGAAATACAGGGCAATTCCGACCACGCCAGACAGGATCAGCATCGTGGAAATGTGTGCCTCGACCATGGTGCCGCTGCCCAGTAACTGGCCGACGACGGGGACGCCGAACAGCGACAGCAGCAACGTCCGCCACGGCACGGCTGTGTCTGAATGGGCCGCCGTCGCGGTGAGATCGACCTTTGGCGTACGTATTCGCTCGGCCGCATAACGATTCGTCGCCCAGACCAGCACTCCCAGCAGGCTAATGACAAGCCCGCTTATTCCAAATTGCGCTTGAAAGGCGATTTTCTTTGCTGCCATCACGCCCAGTAACAGACCGCCTACAATCTTGCCCAGATCCAGGTTGAGCTGCAGCCACGTCAATTGCCGAGATTGGATACTGGCAGGTAGATCGGTGCCCAGGATGAACGAGGGTGCGGCGACCGTCACCGCCGCTGCACTGATACCCATCACTGCGATCGCCAGCACGATCGATACCGAATCACCCGGCGACAGCGCCAGCATCACCAGCCCGGCAGCCATCCCCAGCATGCCCAGCGCCTGCGCCGACCGGTGCGCTCGGCGCCGCGCGGCGATCCGCCCAATCCAGGGCCCTAGCAGGGCGAACAGCCCTGCCATGCCCATCGCAACCCAGACGTCGGTGGCGCTTCCGCCCGCGGACAGCACATAAGATGGCAGCACGACCGGTAGGACGCAGTTGAACGCCAGCCCCAGGGCCAGGTTCGAAGTCATCCACAATTCGAACGGCCGAGCGCGCTGACCGGTAATCGAAACCGCCTCAGCCACGATGTGAACATACCTGAACTCGTCGGCAACTTCGAAAGGATTGCGAGCTGGAAGCCTGCAATTGTTACCTTCATCGCATACGCCATCGACGCCGCGCTGCCGCGATTGGCGTCAGCATTCGGTGACCTATCCAAAGCCGCGAGTGGCGGCTCCTCCGTTGTCGGGCTCATTGTCGAGCTGGTCAAGACGGCATGCAGGTGACAGCGCAGTAGGGTCGGCTTTGGTGCGACGTCTGGGGAACCGACCAATGGGTGCAGCGCGAGCCTTCGGGTTATTGCTCGGCGTCGTCGCCGACGCCGCCTTCGGCGATCCGCAGCACCATCATCCCGTTGCCGCCTTCGGGCGTATCGCGGCGTGGGCCGAGCATGCCTGGTACGCGGACCGCAAGCTGGCCGGCGTGATCTACACCGGTGCTCTCGTGGGGGCTGCCGCGGCGGTCGGCGGTCTGTTGGACCGGGTCGCTCAAGGCCGTGCCGCGGGTCAAACGGCCGCAACCGCGTTGGCCACCTGGGTCGCGCTCGGTGCTGCCACGTTGGCCGAGGAAGGAGCGGCGATGGCCAGGACGCTGGAGGCAGGCGACCTCGACAGCGCCCGTGCCCGCCTACCACACCTGTGCGGCCGCGATCCGGGCAGTCTCGATCTGGCTGGTGTGACCAGAGCAAGTGTGGAGTCGATCGCCGAGAACACCTCTGATGCCGTCGTCGCTCCACTAATGTGGGGTGCGCTTGCCGGGGTGCCCGGGTTGCTGGCCTACCGCGCGGTGAACACCCTGGATGCGATGGTGGGTTACCGATCGCCGCGGTACCAGCACTTCGGTTGGGCTGCAGCCCGGCTGGATGATCTGGCCAATCTGCTGCCCTCCAGGGTCACGGCCGCGCTGACCACTCTGTGCGCACCGCTGGTGGGCGGTTCGGCCCGGGAAACGTGGGAGGTTTGGCACCGCGATGCACCAGCCCATCCCAGCCCCAACGCCGGGCAAGTCGAGGCGGCGTTTGCTGGAGCGCTGAATGTGCAGCTGGGAGGCCGTACCGTGTACCCGCACGGCATCGAACAGCGTCCGATCATGGGCCACGGTCACGCGCCGCGTGCCGGCGACCTGGCCCGCGGAGTCGGGCTGTCCCGGGTGATCGGTCTAGCCGCCGCGGTGCTGGCCGCACTCGCGACCAGCTTGCGACCCTAGGCCACCGAATGTGGCTGCCCCGCAACGCTGAGCGGATGTTGGTGTTCCCGCCGCCCTTCGGTGGCTTCCCGCCACGCGAAGTAGGCCAGGCCTATCGGGGCCATCGTGCCAAAGGCGATCCATTGCAGGGCGTAGGCGAACGACGGTCCGGGATCCAGCTGGGGAAGCGGCAGCGCGGACAGCACGCCCGGAGAGCCTTCCATCAACTCCAGGTATCCCGGCTCCAGGTGCACACCGGTGGCGGCAGCCACCGTACGGCTATTCACCGCATAGACCTGCCGATGACCGTCCTGCTCCACGACAGCCCCGTTTTGCCAGTCGTCCTCGTCGGCTCGGAGCCGGCCGGCCACGGAGACTTCGCCCCCAGGCGCTGGTGGGTAGCTCGGTAACCGCACTCCCTCTGCTGGACGTAGATAGCCCCGGTCTACCAGCACATTGGATCCGTCGGCCAGCTGCAAGGGAACCACGACCTCATAGGCCGGTTCGCCCTGCACCGTGCGCAACCGGACGACCATTTCCGCGCTCGGCAGGTAGTGCCCGGTGGCTCGGACTGGCCGCCACTCGGTGGTCTGGCCCGGCTGAGCGTGAGCCGCCAGCACCTCGCGCAGCGGACGTGGCGGTGTGCTGATCGACTGTTCGATGGCCGCATTGCGGTCCGCGCGTTCCGCGGCGCGGCGGAACTGCCATGGCGCAAGCAGGGTGAAAGCCGCGACGGTGAAACAGATCACCGCCGCTATCAGCGCCAGCCAGCCTGGGCGCAGCAGAAAACGCCACCGCACGCCACCACGGTAGTCGGTACTACCGGCACGCGGCCCGCGCGGCAGCAGCTGCCCTCACGCCGTAGCCGCCTCCGAACAAGACCGCGTGTACCAGCAGCGGGAACAGCTGGTGCAACGGAACGCGCTGTTGCCAACCGGGCGCCAACGGTGCGGCATCGGTGTAGCCAGCGAGCAACCGGTCCAGGTTGGCGTAACCAAACAGGGCAAGCATCGCCAGGTCGGTTTCCCGGTGGCCCCCATGTGCAGCCGGGTCAAGCAGCCATGCCCGCCCGTCGGCGCCCGCGTGCACGTTGCCCGACCACAGATCGCCGTGTAACCGGGCCGGGGGCTCCTCTGGTCCGGCCAGCTCCTCGATCCGGTCGCAGGTCTGGCGTACTGCCCGGGCACCGGCTGTGTCCACGGTGCCGCGGTCCACTGCGAGGCGCAGGTAGTGCAGCACCCGGTGTTCGGCGTACCACTGCGGCCACCGAACTCCCGCGACGTTGGCCATGGGAGCGGCACCGATCCACGCCTGCTGCGGCCCTTGCGGGGGTGGGGAGCCGAAGGTTGCTGCTCCGGCGAGGTGCATCGTGGCCAATTCCCGCCCGAGCCGCTCCGACGCGGCCTGATCCATCCGGCCAGCTGGTACGTATTCGGTGATCAGCCACTGACCGTCGTGCCCGCACACCCGTGGCAGCGGAGGACCACCGGGCACTCGCAGCCAGTGCAGTCCTGCTGCCTCGGCCAGAACCTGGCTGGGTTGACCCTGCTTGGCTACGACGATGCGCCCGTCGCCCAGCTTGACGAGCCAGACTGTGCCACGGGGACTTGCAGCTCGCACCGGTTGACCGGTAATCGACGCCACCGCGGTAGCCGCTCCGCCTTCCTGCGGGCCTGCAGCTGCCCTTTTCACAGCTGCTCTCGCACCCACGCGACCAAGCCGGGCATCGCGGCGCGCACCATGCGTAGCACCTCGTCGAAACCCGGCTCGCCGCCGAAGTACGGGTCTGGCACGTCGAGATTCTGACCGGCGGCCCGGTCGAAAGACCGCAGCAGCACCACCCGTTCCGGATCGCGGACCATCCGGCGCAGCATCGTGAAATGCCCGTAATCCAGCGCCACCAGCAAGTCGGCGGACAGATGCTGGGCGCCAAGTTGTGCTGCAGTATGTGTGCAGTCGTAACCAGCCCGGCGCAGCGACTCGGCGGCCCGCGGATCGGCGGGGTTACCGACATGCCAGGGGCCGGTTCCGGCGCTGCTCACCCGGACCCGGTCGGCCAGGCCCTCCTGGCGCAAGACATCGGCGAAAACCACTTCAGCCATCGGGGATCGGCAGATGTTCCCGGTGCACACAAAGCAGACGCTGAGCACCTTGCGTGAGTTCACCTGGCCAGTCTGAGCTACTTAGCGCCGGCGTGTGCAGCAGGCCGAAGTCTGTGGACTCTCCGCCTGCGTTGCGAACATCATGAGGTAGCTCCTGCGACAAAGGGAGATTGGTTGAGATGCGTCTGACCGGCGAACGCAGCTGGACGTCCTGGCCTGGGCGAGGGATCCGATGATCACTCGGGCCCCGAGGATTGTTTCACTGCTCCCATCCGCAACCGAGATCGTGTGTGCACTGGGCTTGGCCGACTCCCTGGTCGGAGTGACCCACGAATGCGACTACCCGCGCGGGATCGAACGCAAGGCCCAGCTGACGGCCAGTCGCATGACACACCAGTCGATGAGCAGCGCGGAGATCGACCACGCAGTGCGAGCGCAGCTGGACGGGCATGGATGTATCTACGAGCTGGATACCGACCGGCTGCGTTCGCTCGCCCCTGACTTGATCCTGACACAGCAGCTGTGCGAAGTGTGCGCGGTGAGCTACCGCACCGTCGAGCGTGCAGCGCGTCGTCTGGACGGCAACGTCACGATCATCTCGCTGGAGCCGGCCACAATCGCCGATGTCCTAGGCAACATTGTCACCGTCGGTGAGGTGACAGGCCGGCGAGCCGAAGCAGACGCACTGGTGGACCGCCTGCGGGCCCGCATCGACGCGTTGGCCGGGTTGATGTCTAGGATCACGCACCGGCCGCGCACTCTGGTCCTGGAGTGGTTGGAGCCGCCCTTCGCGCCCGGCCACTGGGTGCTCGAGCAGGTCGAGCTCGCAGGTGGCCACCCAGGGCTCGGCGCCGCCGGCGCACCGTCCCGGATCACCACGGCCGAGGAGATCACCGCCTACGCCCCAGAGGTGATCGTGTTGGCACCCTGTGGCTTCTCTGCATCCGACACTTTTCGCCAGCTGCCGCGTGCCCGGCTGCCCGCCGGCTGGCCGGAGCTGACCGCCGTCAGGGACGGCAACGTATGGGCCGTGGATGCGACGTCGTATTTCAGCCGACCCGGCCCCCGGCTAGTCGATGGCGCCGAGATCCTCGCGCGCATCGTCCACCCCGAGGTTGCCGGCCTGCCCGAGCAGCGGCACGCCCAGCGGGTGCCTCCCGAGCTCATGCGGCTGTGATCCGCGTGCTGGATCACGACACCGTCGATCTGATGCTGAGGACCGGACCATGCCGTGATCAGACGATGTCGGGACAACAGCGGGGCACGGTGTCCGGCTGCTCCTGGTCTTACGGATGCGCGCTAGCGTTTCGCTGCGATGGACCAGCTGCTGCGTCACCACGGCGATGTTGACGCTGCGCCGGGGTTGCTCGACTTCGCGGTGAACGTGCGCAACAGCCGGCCTCCGGCGTGGCTGCGTGCTCGGCTGGCCGCGGCATTGGACGAGCTGGGCAGCTATCCCTCGGCGGCGCAAGACGCCGCGGCCCGCACCGCGGTGGCGGCGCGGCACGGCCGTGACCCTGCTGAGGTGCTCGTGCTCAGCGGGGTTGCGGAAGGTTTCGCCCTGCTGCCCGCACTGGCACCCAGGTTGGCCGCCGTGGTGCACCCGTCGTTCACCGAGCCAGAAGTCGCACTGCGCCAGGCCGGCCTCCCGGTGCGACGGGTACTTACCGACGCCGAGTACCGGCTGCAGCCGGACTGGGTGCCCGGCGAAGCTGATCTCGTCGTGCTTGGCAACCCTACGAATCCGACCTCCGTGCTGCATCCAGCCCGGACCGTACGGGCATTGAGCCGCCCTGGCCGCGTGCTCGTGGTGGACGAAGCGTTCGGTGACGCGGTACCCGGTGAACACGAATCGCTGGCAGCTGATCGGGAGACCCCGGGCCTGGTGGTGTTTCGCAGTCTCACCAAGATCTGGGCCTTGCCGGGGTTACGGGCTGGCTACGCGCTCGGGGCACCCGAACTGCTCGCGCGGCTCGCCGCCCCGCGCCCGCCGTGGCCGGTGGGCACGCTGGTGCTGGAGGCTGTGCAGGCCTGCAGCACCCCCGTTGCGGTTGCCGAAGCTGCTGCCGCGGCAGACCAGATCACCCAGTATCGGGACTGGATGGTGCGTCAGCTCGGTGCCTTGCCCGGCGTTGCGGTGCATCAGCCGGCTGCGGCGCCGTTCCTTCTGCTGCGGGTACCAGACGGACGGAGGGTCCGGGCCGCGCTCGCCGAGGCCGGCATTGCGGTTCGTCGTGGCGACACGTTCCCCGGCCTTACCGCTGATCACCTGCGGGTATCAGTCCGGCATCCGGAGATCGCAGCGACGCTGGTGGATGGCCTTCGCGCCGCGCTGGCCGGGTGATAACCGCGAGTGTGCCTGACATGGTTGCCGCAGGGAGGTGACCTAACGTCAGGCAAGCAAGGCACGCCGCTCCTCTCGGAGGTACGGTCGATGTTCAGGTTTCATATCGCCGCACCGATCCCTCGACAATCGGCTCGGCACAACGAGGTGGGAGGATCTCGCGGTGAACGCCGATCCCGCCGCACAGCGCCGCCTGCTTGACCTGGCTGTGGCGGATGCCGATCTCACCCGCACCGCACACCGTCGCCGGTCGCTGCCCGAACTGGTCGAAATCGAGCAGGTCGACAAGACCTTACGAGCCAGCCGGGACGCGTTGGTGGCCGCGGAGACGGCAGCGTCCGATCTAGACCGTGAGGTACGCAAGCTAGAGGCGGAGATCGATCAGGTGCAGGCCAGAGGCGAGCGGGATCGTGGCCTGCTTGATTCGGGATCCATCTCGTCAGGCAAGCAGCTAGAGGACCTGCAACATGAGTTGACCACGCTGCGACGCCGGCAGAGCGTGCTGGAGGACGACCTGCTCGAGGTGATGGAGCGACGCGAGGCCATCGAGACCGAGCTGGAGCGGGGCCGTGCCGCGCTGGCCGACATCGAGCAGCGCCGGCTTGACGCTATTCGCCGCCGGGATTCCGCACTGGCGGATCTTGACGCCACCGAGACGCGCCGCAACCAGGAGCGGCAGGCCATCGTTGGTGAGCTGCCTGCCGAACTGGTCGCACTGTACGAGCGGATCCGGGCTCGCAACGGTACCGGTGCGGCGTTGCTGCGGGAGGGCCGTTGCGGCGCATGCCGGCTGGAACTAGATCGCACAGCGCTCGGGCGCCTCCGGGAGGCGCCCCCAGACCAGGTGGTGCGCTGCGAGGAGTGCGGTGCCGTGCTAGTGCGTACCGCGGAGTCGGGTCTGTGACCCGGCGAGTGATCATCGAGGCAGACGGTGGTTCCCGGGGCAACCCGGGACCAGCCGGGTACGGCGCGGTGGTTCGGGACGCCGAAACGGGGGAGGTACTTGCCGAGGTTTCCGGAGGCCTAGGCACCACCACCAACAACGTCGCGGAGTATTCGGGCCTCATCGCCGGCCTGCGGGCCGCTGCCAAGGAAGGTGCGGGTGCCGCCGAGGTCCGAATGGATTCCAAGCTGATCACCGAGCAGATGAGCGGGCGCTGGCAGGTTAAGCAACCGCACCTGCGTCCGCTAGCCAGGGAAGCTGCGGGACTGGCGCGCGAGCTCGGCGATGTGACCTATACCTGGGTGCCGCGGGCGCGGAATGCGCACGCCGATCGGCTGGCCAACGAGGCGATGGACGCCCAGGCCGGGATCACCCGCGGTCCTGTTGCTGCCACTGCACCACCGCCGCGGTGGACCGGTGCCACCGGATCGCCAACTCGGCTGTTGATGCTGCGGCACGGGCAGACGGAGTTTTCCGCGCAGGGGCGCTATTCAGGGCCCGCTGACCTGCCGCTCACCGAATTGGGCAAGCGCCAAGCCACCGCAGCAGCGGCCCGGCTGGCTAGTACCGAGGACGTCGCCGCGGTCGTCAGCTCACCGATACTGCGGGCCAGGCAAACCGCTGAACCCGTAGCCAGGGCGCTGGGTGTGCCTCTGACCATCCATGATGGATTGAGCGAGGCTGATTTCGGGGCTTGGGAGGGACTGACCTTCACCGAGGCCAGTGACCGTGATCCAGAATTGCACACCAGATGGCTCACTGACACGTCCGTAGCCCCGCCGGATGGCGAGAGCATGGATGCGGTCCATCGGAGGGTCCGCCGCACGCGTGATCAGTTGATCGCCGAGTACGGTGCTGCGAACTTGGTAGTGGTCAGCCACGTGACACCGATCAAGTCGCTGTTGCGGATGGCGCTAGACGCTGGACCATCGCTGCTGCATCGCCTACACCTGGATGTCGCGTCGTTGTCTGCCGCGGAGTTCTATCCCGACGGCCCCGCCATCGTCAGGTTGGTCAACGACACCTCCTACCTTCCCTAACCCGGCATGTCGCGCCGTGGTGGCCGGTGTGTCGTGTTCTGATGGCCGGTGTGTCGTGTTCTGGTGCCCGGTGTGTCGCGCCGGCGCCTACCGGTTACCTCAGGAACAGGTAGATCGACACCGCCAGGCCCACGGCGACTACCGCTGCCCGTAGCATCGCTGCAGACAGCCGTCCAGCCAGCTGCGCGCCGACGTAGCCCCCCAACAGCGTGGCTGGCGCGAGCAACGCCACGGCCAACCAGTCCACTGGCGCACCGATGGCGAACACCACCGCGCTTACTACGCTGATGATCAAGGACAAGATGCCCTTGACGGCATTGAGGCGGCGCAGATCGTCGGATGCAGCCAACGCGAGCACTGCGATCAGCAGAACTCCTAGCGCCCCGCCGAAGTAGCCGCCATAGATAGCGGCAAGAAATACCGCGGGCAGCAAGACACTGCGGCGGTCTTTGGCACCAGATGCCGGCTTGCCAACCCAGCGGTCCAGCCAGTGTTGCACGCCGAGTAGCAGGCTGGCCAGCGCGATCAGCGCCGGTACCACAGCATCGAAAACGGTGGCGGGCAGCACGAGCAGCAGCAGGCTGCCACCCAGCGCGCCCACCATCGCGACGCCTGCGGTGGAGAGCACCCTGGCCAGCTGCCCACTCAGCTCACGGCGGCTGCCGAGTGCAAAACCCATATAACCGGGACACTGCGCCACTGAGTTGGTCACATTCGCGGCGAGCGGCGGAAAACCGAGAGCAAGCAGCGTCGGGAACAGCAGCAGCGAGCCACCGCCGGCGAGCGCATTGATTATGCCCGACAGGATGGCCACGACAGTGAGCAGCGCGAGGTGGACGGCGGGCACGACATGCCACGCTAGCCCGTGGGTGTTTGGGTGGTGACCGTCGCGCTGCACTGTGCGCCCCACCGGATCGGCCACACCGATCGGTTTCGATGATCTATGATGGATGAGGCGGACAAGCTGGCCGGGCGGTCGCGTCAGGCTCGTCAAGCGGGCCTGTCGAGGAAAGTCCGGACTCCGCAGGGCAGGGTGGTTGCTAACGGCAACCCGGGGTGACCCGCGGGACAGTGCCACAGAAAACAAACCGCCCCGCGCCAGCGGGGTAAGGGTGAAACGGTGGTGTAAGAGACCACCAGCGTTCCGGGTGACCGGGGCGGCTTGGTAAACCCCACCTGGAGCAAGGCCAAAAGGCGCGCCGGCTTTGGTGTGCTGCGCAGGCGTTTGAGGGTGGCCCGCCCGATGCCTGCGGGTAGGCCGCTAGAGCCTGCCGGCGACGGCAGGCGGAGATGGATGACCGCCGGCCGGGAGGCCGCGAGGCGCCCGGTGCACAGGATCCGGCTTACAGGCCAGCTCGTCCGCCCCCACATTTCACCGCCTGCGCCAACCGGCGGATGCAGTGGGGTTGATCAGCGGGAAGGCTCTTGCTATTTCTCGAGTTTGCTCACTGCTTCTGACATTCGATGGCCCAGTGACGGCCCCAGAGCTGATCTTGAACGGTACGGGTTTGTGTGGCATCCCGTCGATTCTGACCCGTTGTCGTCCGTGGTTCCTCGTGAGTCCCCGGGGCAACGGGCATGCGAGGGCACGATTCAAGGTCACCGGATTTATGTTGCGGGCCGCCTGTCACGGTCTAGCCGAGAAAGTAGCGAGAGGTCGGGGCGTCGACCTGCCAGTGGCGGCGGTCCGTGCCGGTAGCCCGGCTGGTGGGCCGACGTGAATTCCTATGGTGAAATTGGCTCGGTGGCCTCGGTTGCGATCCTAGGCTGGGCGGAGGACTCTGGGCACCGGTCGGAGGCACTTCGAGTGCGCCAAACCAGGTGGCGTTCCGTTTTCGATGCAATGCTCGCCACAGGGACTCGGGCTCCCAGGGAAGTTGGCATCGACGATGTGCGATACACCAATTTCTGTGATGAAAGACCAGGGATCAGCGGGATGTCTTGGCGCGGAAGCACTTCACGTGGTGATCGATCAGCCGATAGCCGGTGTGCGGGTGGTGCAGGTGGCGGGTGAGCTGGACATGCAGACCGCGCCGCAACTGGACTCTCGCCTGCTCAGTCAGATCGACGTACGTGTCAGACACGTCGTGGTGGACCTCAGCAAGGTCACCTTCCTTGGAGCAGCAGGTCTGGAAAGTCTAGTCAGGGCCAGAGAGGCCGCCACCTGTCACCACATCAAGTTGCACCTAACTGGTGTTGACCATCGAGCCGTCACCCTTCCTTTGGAGATCACCGGGTTGCTCCCTGCGTTCTCCATTCGTCCCTTCGCCGAATCGGTCATTGTCCGTGTGGGCGGCCCGGTCCAGCTAACTGCTTCCGGCGCCACCAAGGCATCCCAGTAGTCTCCAGAGCCGGTGCAGCCGATGGTGATGACCGCCGTGTTCGGCGGCCAGCCATACCATCGCCCACGCCACCGGCAGCATCGGTAGATGACGGCTTGTAGCGCTTGCCATGACCAGTTGCACACGTCCAGCACGCGGCGTGTTGGTACTTCAGCCCGGGGATGCCGTACAGGCGTTCGCGCGGTTGGCCCTCCTGGTCATTGCCCCGGCCACGGCGAGGCGCGGTGACCAAGAAACGAGACGCATGCTGCGCCGAGCAAGACCTGGGCAACTCTATGAGGTGGAGTCTGCGTTGGCCGCGCGCACATGGGCAGCAGCCATTCGCGCAGGAACCGGCCGCGTTGACCGTTGGCCCGACAACCCTCGATGTCGTCGAGCGACAGGTGATGATCGAAGGCTACGTCATGCATCTGCCAGCTCGGGAAGTAGCGATCCTGGAAGTGCTGATGCGCCACGCCGGCCGGGTAGTGTCGTCGCGTGAGCTATGCGCCGCGATCGATCAGCAGCATCACCGTGATGACCACGTCGCACGGCCGGTCCGCCGCCTCACTCGCCGGATGATCATCCACCCAGTACAGGCGCCCCTGATCGAATCCGTAGATAGCGCGGGATACCGCTACACACCCACGCAGCGTTCCGACCCCGAGAAACCTTGATGGCCTTCTGTTCCGTAAAGGAGGACACAGCCGTGGGAAACCAGGACACCGCGTCTGACCTCGCCGACGCGTTCGGCTCTTTCGATCGTGCACGCCTTATCAGGATGAGTGAGACCGATCGGGTGAGCCAGCTAGACGCTCGCCAGCTACTTTATGAGTACCTAAACGCGTTGTGGGCGGACATTGAGCGGGCCGGGGAGCGCCCCGACGTAGGAGAAAAATATCAGGCGATCGCCGCGATGCGGGAGCTAATCGCAGCGTTGCGAACGACTGCTTTCGAGGCGGTGTACAACACGTCGGAATGAGTATAGATCATCTGATGTTGGAGCTGCAACGTTATCGTTGTAAGTTTGATAGTGGGCATAGCTTTCGGTGTTGCGGTAGTATCGACTTCGGTCGTTCAGTTTCGGTGTTCGTGTGATGCACGCCCGCGGGAACAAGTTGGTAGACGAGGGCCCGCGTCAACAGGACTCTGGCCAGCGCCACCAGGGTCGGCCGGGGCCCCACACAGTGCGGGGCTGGCACACATTGAGGAGCACATCGCATGGCGCAGGGAACTGTGAAGTGGTTCAACGCGGATAAGGGTTTTGGCTTCATCAGCCAGGACGGCGGCGCCGACGTTTTCGTTCACCACTCGCAGATCGACACTCGTGGCTTCCGCAGCCTCGACGAGGGGCAGCGTGTGCAATTTGAAATCAGCCAGGGTGACAAGGGCCCGCAGGCCACCAGCGTGCGACCCGTCTGATCTCACCCGTCAGCCAGGAGCCTGTTTGGGGAAGGCGGGCTCCTGGCATCTGCGGGCGCATCAAGAGTCAGCGTGCTGTGCAATCGCCGGTCGATCGGTCCATCATGCCTGGGTTAGCCATCTCGGTCCTGGCCACCGAGATGGAGCGAAGTTTTGGCCAACATCTAAATTCTTAAATGTACCTGACTTAGAGCCTCCTCCGCATGGATGCGGGTGTGGTTATCTCTGTTAGTCCAGGTAGTCGCGCAGGGCTTGGCAGCGTGACCGATGGCGCAATTTGGTCATCGCCTTGAATTCAATTTGTCGGATGCGCTCTCGGGTGACTCCGTAGACGTGGCTGATTTCATCAAGCGTGCGTGGTCGGCCGTCAGCGAGCCCGAATCGTAGCTGGATAATGTTGGCTTCTCGCAGGGATAGAGTGGCCAGCACGGCCTGTAGATGTTCCTGGAGCAGAGTGAAGGAGACGACGTCTATGGCCAGCACGGCTTCGGAGTCTTGGATGAAGTCGCCGAGTTGGACGTCGCCTTCGTCACCGATGGTTTGGTCCAGCGAGATGGGTTCCCAGGCGTAGCGCTGGATCTCCAGCACCTTTGTCGGGGTGATGTCCATTGCCCTGGCCAGTTCCTCGGGGGTGGGCTCACGACCAAGGTCGTGGATTAGCTCGCTCCTCAGGTGGCCCAGTGTGTTGATCACCTCGTTGAGGTGCACGGGGATGCGGATGGTACGGGTCTGGTCGGCCATTGCCCGGGTGATGGATTGGCGAATCCACCAGGTGGCGTAGGTGGAAAACTTATATCCCTTGGCGTAGTCGAATTTCTCCATGGCGTGGATCAGGCCCAGGTTGCCTTCCTGGATGAGGTCCAACAAGGGCATACCACGGCCGGTGTAGCGCTTGGCCACCGAGACGACCAATCGGAGATTGGCCTCGAGGAGATGGGTTTGGGCGCGCTGTCCGTCGCGGACGATCCAGCACAGGTCCCGGTGCAGCTGTGGGGCGAGTGTTTCGGTGGCGTCCTGGGCGCGGCGCAGTCGCTCGGCGGCATAAAGGCCGGCCTCGATGCGCTGAGCGAGCTGGACTTCTTGCTCGGCAGTGAGCAGGGCGACCTTGCCGATTTGCTGGAGATAGGCGCGCACCGAGTCGCCCAGGGCGGTCAGTTTGGCCTGTTTGCGGGCTTGACGCAGCGCCGGAAATTCCTCCTCGTCTCCCACCAAGTCCTTCGCATGGGACGTACGCACGTCTGCTCCGTGGGCGTCCGTGGGGATCTGCTGGACATTGATGTCACCGTCAGCGAGATTCTCGAGGGTTAAGCCAGTTTCGAGGTTGGCCCTCTCATCGAGGGCGACATCGACTTTGGGATCAGTCCCGTCGGCGCCTTCGAGGTCGGGGGCGGGACCGGTCGCGGGTATGGTGCCCGTCTTGAGGGGGTTGCTCGCGATGTCCGTGCGTGTGCGCACAACGTCGCTGGGGGCGGGCACGTCCGACGGCCTACGGCGTGGCACGCGTTACCCTTGGTGCGTCATGGATGCTGTACAGGGTTGCTTCCTGATTGCCCGCGCGCCCGAAGCAGACTAGGACTTCAGCCACGGGCGGCGTGGATTGCTGTCGGTGTGCGTGGTGTGCTCCCGTCAACGCTGGTCTTGGTTGCTTGGCGTGCTGACTGTCGTGCGGGCGCTGGTCCCGGTCGCCGATGTTCTCGCACCGTCGCTTGTTCGTCCGAGCAGCTGTTGCCGGTCTTGATCCGGCCGCCCATGGCCCATGGCAAGGGCGGTTCTTCCCATTAGGGATTGGAAGCCTCGCGGTTGTGCAGCGGCAGGCAGCACAACAGCGCATCGGCGGCCCAACGACATCGCTGATTGGATTGCCCGCGCGTGTGATCCGACGTGATGTCCGCGTTCCCGTCCCCGGCATGAACGACAGCCAGTATCGTGACCAGGCCGAAAACGACGCCGGCTCGGATGCCGCGCGCACGACGAGTAGTCGGTCAGCTCCGCACGCTACCCGCCACCAGGTGGCTACGCCAGCGGAGCGAGTTGGACCGATCTTCGTGAGCAACGAGCCGTGACCTCGGCCTTGCATTGGAGTCGGCGAGAGGGGGGCGCCAACGCCGAACAGGACCAGCCGTGCCGAGGGCCAGCCGCAAGCTACCAAGCGGGATGCTTCGCACATCGGTCCTCGGTGCTATTCGACGCAGGCGAAAGCATCAAGGCGCTGTCGGGATACCTCGGCTACCACGACCCCGGCTCCACCTTCCGGACGTACACGCACCTCATGCAGAAGATTCAGGTCGGGAAGACGCTGAAATGCGCTGCCGACGGTACTGATCCGAAATCCCCTGGACTCCCTAGGCGCCGGGGACAACAGTGGACACCGTAAAGAACGCAAGGTGCTGCGGTGGACACTGACGCCCCCGGCTTTCTCCGTGGAGGCTTGAACACTGCGGTGACGACCTTGGGCCTCCCCGCTCTCGCGATTCCTCTCGAAGATGCCTCACCGGACGTCCATCTGGACGCCACTACTGATGTCACGTGGCGACTGCAGCTCTGGACGCTGCTCATCGATCACACCGCCGGGGGAGTGGCTCCCGTGGTCGATTGCTCCAGTGCATCAGGCATGCAATTCCTGTCCGTCTTTATCGATAGTCCTACCTAGGGTCATGTACGCACGTACCTATTATTCCCAACGCGCTTCTATATTTGAGCAGACTGCACTACGGAACTTTTGCGCTCGCTACCGAGCCGAGGCAGGTTGGCAGATTTCTGAGTTCCCGCAGGATCGAAGACCTACCGTGCTTTGCGAGGCCGAATCGGAAGCTCACCACGTAGGCCAACTGCGTGAGGACTACCTAATCAGGCGGCCCACGTAGGACATCCGCGGTGGCTTGGCAGTCCCGCAGTAAGCGCATCCAGGCGCCGGACCGTCCAGGACGGTCATATCGGCAAACCGCACACCAGATGGGGTCGAGATGACGCACCCAGCGATCTCGATATTGCCCGGCATGCCGTGCAAGTAGGCATGGTCGGCAACATTCGATGCGGCCTCACTTACAGCGAGCACCAGGTCCTCAATTCCCACATCGGCCACCGATGGATGGTAAGCCACTGACGCAGCCGGCCGCGGATCACGGATAGCGTTGCTGGTTACGCCGGCAGCGTCACCTGGAATGCCGCTGATGGTGGGTGCTGCGGTCTTTCCTGTTCAGCTGGCTCACAATCTGCCGCCGGGGTGGTTGATGGTACTCACATGGTGGCGGTGGCATCGTTGCCCAAGAGTGTCCGTTGCAGCGGGAGGTTGCTCACTGAGGCAACGCCTCTTCGACAGAATAGTAGAGCGCTAATACCTCGTTTAGTCCAGTTATCTGCAGAGGGCGAATTACCGCGTGGGTCTCATCCACCACCACGCGCAATTGCTCCCGGCGCTGCTGCGCCGCCGTGGCCGCGTCAGCTAACGCGGCCAAGCCGTGAGATCCAAGGAAAGTCACTGCGGTCAGGTCCACGACTACGGGCCGTCCTGCCGCTTCTCGTAATGCCTCGTCGACTGCCGCTCTCAGCCGTCCGGCGGTGAGTATATCCACCTCGCCGTTGGCGAACACGACGATTGCGGCCGGCTCTCGCCGTACCGAAATGTGCAGAAGCCGCTCAGCGGCGGGTCCATCGCTCGACTGGTCGGCCACTGGGGCACAGTACCCTGTCAGGCCTGCTGAGCGAGCTGTCGGGAGCTGAAGCAGCTGGCACGCCCCGGTCAGTGACCCCCGAGTCCTACTCCTGATCCCGGACGGCGTCTGCAGATTGGCGGTCCGCTGTCGCGGTCAACCTTGACAACTCTTCTGCCATCGTAATGGTGTGGCAGAAAGTGTCGACCGAAATCTGCTTGTCCCCTAAGTCCATGAGCGCCTGAACAGTGATCGGGTCGCGCATCGCGATACCAAGGTCTTCGGCCCACTCCATCGCCGATCGCGGATCGGTTATCTTGGCCATCATCTTGGTCCGGTCTTCGTCGGTTCGAGTCGCTTGTACAGATTGCTGCGCGTTTCGAATCGGGGTCGGCAAGGGGAACTTGTCCACGATATGAAGCTGCGTAGGGTCAATGTCGAGCCGGCGAGCGAGAGCATCACGGATGCTGTTGCGGGCTTCCGGCACGCTAGAACACAGGATCCGTACATCAGGTTCCTCGGCGATCCGTGCCATCCACGCGTCGCCGTCGCGTTCGTACAACGCGGTGTAGATCTCGCTCACTGCGACCAGCCCCTCCCGTACCCGGCACCAGACTGGACTGGTAACGGGCCAGTCCAGCTGACACCCCGAAGCCTACCTGGCCTCCCGCGCTTGCCCAAGGCGCTGCACATATCGTCGGCACTGCGGGTAACCGGCAGACTCGAGCTGCTGATGTTCCGGTGTTCGGCCAACCGGGCGGTTCACTGGACGTGTCCACCGCGGTCGCTGTCCCGGTTACCGGCGCCGAGGGCAGCGCCGGAATGGTACTGTTCGTGTCCGGTTGGCTGCATAGCGTATTGGCTTGGCCCCGTCGCGGTGATTGCGCCGGTCATCCTTCCACTTTCTGGGTGACCACTGGGCGTGGCGAGCCGGGTACTCTCAGGCAACCCTGGCATGGTCTACTCACTACCCGCCGGGCGTCCGCTCGGCGCTGAACCCTGATCAACTCCAGGGAGGTCGCGCCGTGACTGCGTTGACCCTGGTTGCGCAAGGCGCCGAACTGAACACGCACAACCTGCGCACATGGATGCTGGACAACGTCGTGCCGCTGCTGTTGTTGGGGGTAGCGGTACTGCTGCTGTGGCTCGGCGGCGGCAAGGGAGATAACGCCGGCGTCATGCGGCGAGTCGGGGGTGTGATCATCGCGTTGGGTGTCATCGGGCTGGCCGTGTCCGGAACAGGGGTGAACCTCGGAACGTGGATCGCCGGCCTGTTCAGCGGTTGACCCGGGGGTGACGCGACCTTGCGCATCCGCACTGATGATGACGTCTATCGCGTGGACGCGGTATGGCTTGGCCCACCGAAGGCAACATTTCCTTGGCGGGCGCGCTACGTGGCGTGGGGCGTCGGTACGGTCATGTTTTTCATGGTCCTCGGCATCGAGCGTCAACTGGGTATCGGATTCAGTTTCTTCTCGACCGGTTGGGGACTGGTCATCACCATCCTGCTCACCAGGCTGATCGGTTCCCGGATCGGCCATGAACGCCCGCTGACCGCAGTTGCGCAGATGTGGGTGCACGAACTCACCGCGCCCAGGAAGCGGACAGCAGTCCGTGGGGGGGCGGCCAGCGCCGCACGGATCCGGGTCGAACGCGACCGCCCCCGACCCAGTCAACGCCCGGGCCGTCGCTGGGGCCGCGGCAGGAAGGAGCACACGGGTGTTCGGGCTCCGACGTCGTCCGGGCAGCGGTGACGGCGCTCAGCACGCACCACGGGCCCGGGACCGTGTGACGCCGGCCGGATCGGCCGCGCGCGGTGGCTCTAACCGGCGCGGGCACAAGCTTCCCGGGGAGGCTGCAGTCCCTAGCTACACCCCGTCCATCGCGGTGCGCTCGATTGATGGTCATCTCGTTCGCAACGGCTTGGAGGTCTACGCCTGGTACCGGTTGGCGCCGCAGCGCTGGTCGTTCCGCTCGGACGCCCAACGCCAGGACCTGATCCACGCTATCGCCGGTCAGTACGCGGAGCTACAGGGCCGGTGGCTGCATTTGCGGGTCACCGCCCGCCCGTATCCAATCCGGATGTGGGCTGAGGCGCACGTGCGCAACGCGGTGGGGCGGCTGCCCGACACCCCCGGCGCATTGTCCTTCGACGACTACATGATCGGCGAGCAGCAGCAGTTGCTGGGCCATTCGATGGCTGAGAAAGAAGTCTATCTCGGTGTCCAGGTGCAAATCCGCTCCATGGTAGACCGGCTTGTGGAACGGGCCACCCCAGTGCTGCGGCGGGTGTTCCCCACAGCGGTGGACGCCGAGCTAGTCGCAATAGACGCCGAAGTCGAGCATCTCGACGGGGTGATCAGCGTCGCCGGACTGGAGGGGCGCCCGGTGACCGCGGGCGAGATGTCCTGGTTGATGCACCGGTCGTGCTCGCTGGGCTTACCCGCTCCGCGCAGCCTTCCCGCGGTGCCGGGCACTAGCTGGGAGCCCGAAGATCTGGCCAGTTTTACCGATGCCGCGGACTTCCACACCGAGCCGTACGCGCCCACACTGACCGTCCGCGGTCGTACCGGTTCCAACGCCGGGATTACCCGGCACGTCGTGGTGCTCACCGTTGGCCAGATGCACGGGTTGCAGATTCCGGAAATCGATGATCCGTGGGTGCAGCGTTCGGATCGCCTACCGGCTGCGGTGGAATGGTCAGCGCGTATCTACGTGCGCCGGCCAGAGGAGGTCGCCGGCGAGCTGCAACGGCAAATGAACAAGGTGCGCTCGCAGGTCCGGCACTACACCGACGAGCACGACCTGGAGCCACCGCAGAGCCTGGTCCGGCAGGCCACCCGCGTGCTGGAAATCGATGACGAAATGACCTCCGGGTTCACTGCGCTGGGCACCCGCGTTCGATCGTGGTGGCGCGTGGCGGTGTCCGGGCCCACTGAGCGCGATGCGCTGCGGTTGGCGCAGCAACTGCTGGATCTGTACAAACCGAAGATCGCTATTGAGCACCCGGAGGGGCAGTACGCGTTGGCCCGGGAGTTCATTCCGGGCGAACCGCTGTCCTCGGGTGCGTACCTACGCCGCGGGTCGGTCATCTGGGCGGCTTCCGCGGTGCCCACAGCCACCGCTGAGGTGGGGGACCGGCGCGGCATCCTGCTAGGTGAGACCTGCACTGCTACCCGGCGCCCGGTTGCCTGGGATCCATGGATGGCTCAGGAGATCCGGGACTCCTCTGGATTGACCGCACTGGTTGCCGGCCTCGGTGGGGGCAAGTCATTCCTCGGTGGCGGCATTGTCTACAAGACCCTGCGTTCTGGGGCGTACTGGACACTGTTGGACCCATCTGGCCCGCTGGCCAAGCTGTGTGAGCTACCCGAACTGCGTCCCTACGCCAGGCCTATCAACCTGCTCAATGCCCAGCCCGGAATTCTCAATCCCTACCGGGTGGTCGCCGAGCCCGAGTTGGCGCACTTCCTTGACGAGGACGATCCGGATCGGGCGTGGCGGCGTGAGAAGGCGCTGACCGCCGCCACCCGGCGCCGGTTGGTGCTGGATGTGCTCACCGGGGTCCTGCCTTTCGAGGTGGCCCGGATGGCGAAAACCCGCATCGTGCTGTTGCGGGCGGTGCGTGCGGTGGGTGGGCGACCAGACGCCCACCCCGGGCAGGTTTTCGACATGCTGCGTCGGGATCCCACCGAGCATCACGACCACGCGATCGTCGTCGCCGATTTCCTGGATGAGATGCGCGAGCGCATGTCACTGCTCATCCCCGAAAAAGGCGCTGATCCATACACCGAAGTGCGTGACGACCGGCTCACCGTGCTGACGATGTCGGGTCTGACCCTGCCCAAGGACAACGTCGGCCGGGAGCACTGGACAGATGCTGAGTCGCTGGGCGTCGAATTGCTCAACCTCGCCGCTTGGTTGACCCAGCGGTCGATCTACGAGCGTCCCCGTGATCAGCGCAAGGGAGTCTGGATCGACGAAGCCTTCTTCCTGTCCGAGGTTCCGACCGGCCGGGTATTGATGAACCGGTTTGCGCGGGATTCCCGGAAGTGGAACGTGCGAGTACTGCTGTCCTCGCAGATTCCAGCCGATTTCCTCAAGATCCAGGGCTTCGTGTCGTTACTGGACTCCGTGTTCGTCGGCAGACTCGACGACGGACCCGCGCAGTCTGACGCGCTGCGACTGCTCAAAGTACCGGTCGGGGCAGGCTATGAGCAGGTGATCGCCTCGCTGGGGCGCCGCCTTGGCGGTGACCGGGCCGAGACCGAACGCGACCGGTCCCCACGCCAATTCATTTTCGCTGATGGTGCCGGTGGCGTGGAGCGGGTCCGGGTGGACTTCTCCGGCGCGCACCTGCAGCACCTGTGCGCGGCGCTGGACACCACACCTGATGCCCTCCGTGGCGACCTGCAGACCGCGGAACTGCCCCGGGGAGGCGAGCTGGTGTCCGGCGAACACTCCGGCTCGGCGCATAACGGGATCGGTCCAGCGGGTGCGGTGAGGGCGGGAGCATGAGAGTCCGGTTCCTGCGCCACAGGCGGGTTGGCGCCCTGCTAACGCTTCTCGGGCTGATGCTGGCCATCGCGCTGGTCGGATCGTCCACCGCACTGGGGTCAACGGCGTTGGCGCAGGTCCCTGGCGTCGACGACTGCAAGCAGGCGCCCAACCCGGAACGGCCAGGATCTGGCATGGTCGGCGCCATCGATCCGACGCCGCTGCAGGCGGGTGCGCCCAACAGCGTCTACGCCGAGGTTGGCTACGCAGGACTGGTCTGGCACACCTACGACCTGGGATGTGGCCCCTCGGGCCTGCGCAATCCCAACGCGGTGATCGACACCTGGACCGGAAACCTGCTGTTTGACATTGGCAAGGTGATCGTCGGTGCCACTAATGGGCTGCACTACGCGCTCGGTGACGGCGGCCTGCTAGCACCGCTGAATGACCTGATCGTCTCCGGCACGGTTGCCCTGTATGACAGCGTCTACGCGCCCTGGTTCGGGTTGATCGCCGTGTTGCTGGCGATCGTGCTGTTCCGGTCGATCTGGCGAGGCGATCTTGCCACGGTGAGTAAACGAGCAGCCTGGGCGCTGGCGGGCATCTGGTTGGCCGCCGCGACCTACCTGACGCCACTGCTATACACGGACGTGCTGGACGGCGTCCTGGTGGAAGGCAGCAACCAGGTACGTAGCGGGTTCCTGCACGAGGTTGGTATCGCCCAGCGTGACGCGTTGCCTACGCTGCTGCACGAGCAGATCATCTACCGCAACTGGCTGCGCGGTGAGTTCGGCTCCCCGGACGGCCCGCAGGCTGTCCAGCTGGGTCGCGATCTGGTTCGCGCGCAGGCGTACACCAAACAGGAGATCGCGGCCGGAGCCGACGATCCGAAATCCGGTGTCGCCGACCGCAAGAAGCAGGAGTACAAGTCCATCGCCGACCGGACGGGCAGCGCTTACGGCTACTTCCAAGGCATAGACGGCAACCGGATCGGGGTGGGATTCCTTGCCGCCCTGCAAGCGGTGATGTTCGGGCTATTCCAGCTGCTCGCTCAGGCGGCCCTGCTGCTGGCCCAGGTGCTACTGCGGGTGGTGATCCTGCTTGGACCGATCATTGGATTGATCGCCATCCTGCACCACGACCTGCTTCGTGGCGTCGGCCGCGCGGTGGGTGCCGCGGTGCTCAACATCGTGGTGCTCTCGGCGCTGGCCGCGCTGCACACGCTGGTGATGGTCTGGGTGTTCGACCCGTCGCGCAACATCTCGGTGCTCGCCCAGATGCTGCTGGCGGGAATGATCACCTTGGTGATGTTGCTCGTCGCCCGTCCGGTCCGGCGGATGTGGCAGATGACCGAGCTTGCGGTCGGCGCGGTAGGCGGTGGGCTGCCTGCTGCGCCGCCGGGTGTGCTGGCCAGGTTGCGGCGCCGCCGCCCCGGTGTGGATGCCAGCGCGTCGGAGCGGTTCTGGGATGAGGCCCGCGCTGCCGAGGCGGAATCCGGGATGGCTGCCGACGATGCCGTGAGTGGCGGCGTGATGCGTCCCGAAGCTGGCGTGTCGGTGGTGCTGCCGACCGACCGCGGGGACCGCATCGGAGGTGTTTCGGCGCGAATCCCGCTGTTCGGGCCCGGTGGGGCTGCCGGCCAGGAGCACGACCGTCCAGCGCTCGATGGGCCTGCTGCGGGCGTACCCCGCCCAGATCGGTTGGCAGCAATGCCTGCCGGGTTGAGCCTGGGCCGCCGACCCCGCAGTAGCGAGGAACCGGTGTACATACCGTCGGCGGTTAGCGAGCCGCGGGCCACACCGCGCCCGGCTGAACTGGAGGAAGTAGCGGGCCGGCCGGTGTGGGTGGTGTACCGGCCGTCGGCGGGACTGGAGATGGGCCCGCAGAGCACGCCCGGCGCCGCAGAGGCTAAGAGCGCTGACAACGCTCCGACGAGCGACTGACCCGGGGACAGCGCAGTGCCGATCCGTACCCACCGCGGCCGGGCAGCCGTCTACCGCAAATTCTGGGGCTGGCCAGTGCGTTCACCGGCGCATCTGGCTGGGACTCTGCTCGTCGCGGTCGTTATTGCCGTCGGTATCGGGACGGCGCTGCCTGACAGGCAACCGGTTGGTACCACCCGCACCGCGCCATCGCAGAATTCACGGGTCACCGCGTACGCCCCGGCACCGGCATTAGTTGGCGGTCACCGGGCACCTCGCGGACCGGCTCCGAGCGCCCCGGCCCCGGCCGCGGCGCTCACCGTTGCGCGCTCCTGGGTGCAGGCGTTTCTCACCGTACGCAAAGGCACTACGTCGGCGCAGTGGGTGGAGCAGCTACGGCCTTTCACGACCGATGACCTGTTTCCCGAACTGCGCTCGATCGACCCGGCGAACGTGCCGGTGGCGCAGGTCATCGATGCGCCGCGGACAGTCAGCGCGGGCGCTGGTTCAGCTGAGGTCGACGTGCCCACCACAGCGATGGTCGTGCGCTTGCTAGTGGTTTCCACTCCGGCCGGCTGGCGAGTCGCCAGTTACGAACAGGCCGGCTAAGCCATGCGGCGGTGGCTGGTCGGCTTGCTGGTGGTCGGCTTGCTGGGTGGGCTCATCGCGGTGGCCGCGATCTCCTCACTGCTGGGTGTCGTCGGTTCCGGCGACTTCATGTTCGGCGCGCCCTGCGGGTCAGTTCTCGCGTCCACCGATCCGCATGAACTACCCTCAGTGGCCGTCCGGGTCGGCGATCTGGATCCGGAACAGCGAGCTATCGCCGAGCTCATTATCGCGATCGGTAAGCAACGTGGGCTCCCGCCCCGTGCCTGGCAGATCGCGATCCAAGCTGGGATGACGGAGTCCCGGCTGCACAACCTGCATTACGGTGACCGCGACTCGCTGGGCATCTTTCAGATGCGCCCCTCGCAGGGCTGGGGCACCGTTGCGCAGGTTACCGATCCGGTATATGAGATCAACAAGTTTTATGACGTGTTGCTGCGGGTGCCCGGTTGGGAAACTCAGCGGCCAGGCGATACGGCGCAAGATATCGAGCGGTCGGCCTTCCCGTTGCGTTACCACCAGTGGGAGCCGTTAGCGGTCAATGTGATCAGTGCCGTGGGCGGGGACGTCACCCAGTATGTCCGTGCTTCCTGCACTACGCCGCTGCCGGCGCCTTCTGAGGTTGCCGGCCGGGCAATCCAGTTCGCGTTGGGCGAGGTGGGCAAGCCCTATGTCTGGGGCGCCACCGGACCCAATGCCTACGACTGTTCGGGGTTGATGTTGCGTGCTTACCAGGCAGCGGGGATCACACTTCCTCGAGTGGCGCGCCAGCAGTATTGGGCCGGTGCCCAGCTGCCGGTGCGTCAGGCACAGCCCGGGGATCTCCTGTTTTGGGGTTACGACACCTCGAACCCGGATAGCATCCACCACGTCGCGATGTATCTGGGCAACGGTCGCATGGTCGAGGCAGCGAACCAAACGGTACCGCTGCGGCAACGAGCCGTGAGTTTCAACGAGCCTGAGTTGATGCCGCTCGCAGTCCGGCCCGGTGTGCCGGTCTCGAGGGCCTGACATTTGGAGGTGACGGTGCACGCGTCGGATCCGATTCCTCGACCGCTCCGGGATCATCTTGACCGGGCCAAGCTTGGCGTCGACGAAAGTTATGTCGTGTTGCCCCGGTCACTGGCCGAGTCGATGCCCTTGCCGTGGCAGCAGCAGATGGCCTACCTACTCGATGAGCTTCACCGGACCTACGATGATCTACCGTGGCCTATCTACCGGGTGGTGCCCAGCCGCGCCGAACGGCTGGTTGATCTGGACGAAAGCCAG
The DNA here is from genome assembly GCA_021324675.1 of Actinomycetota bacterium. Lineage (GTDB taxonomy): Bacteria > Actinomycetota > Actinomycetes > Mycobacteriales > Pseudonocardiaceae. The sequence goes on along the minus strand of JAJPIR010000082.1, from coordinate 118,131 downwards.
CTGGCGGAGGCGGGCTACCTGCTGGAGATCGACAGCAGCGGCGAGTTGGTGTACCGGGATCGCAACGACTCCGTGGTGGCTGATCCGCAGTCCACCGAGGTCCTGGTGCCCTGCCTAGATCCGGTATTCCATCGACCGCGGGCCATCAGCCCTTGATCCACGCTGTTACCCCCGCTTCCTGTTGCCCAGCTGACGTGTCGTGCCCTCCCACCGGGCGTGTCGCGTCTTCGTGTCAGGTGTGTCGCGCACTTAGGTGCATTGGGTCGGCCTTGCACAGCGGGGCCACCCCGATCACAGCCATGCGACACACCGATCCCAGGGACACGACACACTGGACACGGAGACGCGACACGCCCGGCGGGGGAGCGGAGGGAAGGTGCTCAGTGGTACGCGTGCTGGGGGCCTGGGTAGACGCCCGAGCGGACTTCCTCGGCGAAGTGATGTGCTGCCTCGCGTAACCGATCGCCCAGCTCGGCGTAGATCTTGACGAACTTGGGAGCGCCGCCACCAGGTACCCGGAACGCCGCCATGTCCTGCCATACCATCACCTGTGCATCACAGCCTGCGCCAGCACCGATGCCCACGGTAGGCACGCTCGTCACCGCAGTGATCTGCTCGGCCAATTCCGCCGGGACGACCTCTAAAACGATGGCGAAGGCGCCCGCGGCCTCCAGAGCCTTCGCGTCGTCAAGCAACAGCTCACCCTGTTCGCCCCGACCTTGCACCGAGTACCCACCCATCGCGTGGACCGACTGCGGGGTGAGTCCAAGATGGCCCATCACCGGCACCCCCGCCGCGACAAGTGCCTCAACCTGGGGAACCACGCGGCGCCCGCCCTCGAGCTTCACGGCATGCGCACCGGCCTCCTTCAGGAAACGGGCGGCGGTATCCAGGGCCTGCGTAGGGGAGGACTGGTAGGACCCGAAGGGAAGGTCAGCGACGACCAGCGCTCGCCGGGCTCCACGGACAACTCCGCGCACGAGCGGTACCAGCTCGTCGACGGTTACCGGGACCGTGGTGTCGTAGCCGTAGACAACATTGGCTGCCGAGTCACCGACCAGCAGGACTGGGATCCCGGCGGCGTCGAGTAGCGCGGCGGTGGAGTAGTCGTACGCGGTGAGCATCGCCCACTTCTCGCCGCGCCGTTTGGCCAGCCAGAGATCTTGAACGCGGATGCGCTTTACGGGGTCGCCGGGTCGTGCCGGTCCGCCGTACAGCGGTGAGCGAGCAGCAGCTGCGGTCATCATTGACCGTCCTCCCTCGAGGCCGGCCGTTCGTCGCCGGTCCCCGGGTCATGCCGGATTGCTTATGCCACAAGCCTGACACCGATTGCCGAGGCAGGCATGGGCGTGCGACGAGGCTCACAGCTCGCCGCGTGGGCCAAGGAGCCCGCTGGTGCTGATCCCCAGGGTGGCGCACTCGGGTTCGCCTACGGGGCGCGTTCACGCCAGCGGTTGGTGATGGGTAGCCGGCGATCTCGACCGAATGCCTTCAAGGTGATCTTCGTACCGGGTGGGTACTGCCTGCGTTTATATTCCGCAGCGTCCACCATGCGCACGATGTGCTCGACCACTTCCGGCGGGAAGCCCGACTCCACCAGATCTCCGAATCCACGGTCACCCTCGACGTAGCCGTCAAGTACCTCGTCGAGCAACTGGTAGTCGGGCAGCGAGTCGGTATCGAGCTGGCCAGGTCGCAGCTCAGCCGACGGCGGCTTGCTGATCGAGTTCGGCGGGATGGGAGGAACTTCCCCGCGCTTGTCGGCCACGGCGTTGCGCCACCGTGCCAGCGCCCACACCGCGCTTTTCGGGACATCTTTGATCGGTGCGAAGCCACCCACCGCATCGCCGTAGATCGTCGAGTATCCCACCGCGAGCTCCGATTTGTTGCCGGTTGCTAGCACCAGATGACCGTGTTGATTCGACAGTGCCATCAGTGTCACCCCGCGGCAGCGCGCCTGCACATTCTCTTCAGCGACGCCGGATAAGCTCAGTTCCCGCACGAATACGTCGACCATGTCGGCGATCGGCCGCACCCGGAAATGCAGCCCAGTGCGCTTGGCGAGGTCGGCGGCGTCGGACTGGGAATGCGCCGAGGAATACGACGAGGGCATGGACAGCCCGTACACCGCGTCGGCGCCGAATGCGTCGACCGCTAGAGCGGCGCAGACCGCGGAGTCGATCCCGCCGGACAGGCCCAGCACCACAGATTGGAATGCGTTCTTACGCGCATAGTCTCGCAGGCCGGTCACCAGCGCGGCCCACACTTCAGCCTCGTCGGACAGCGGCTCGGGCGCGGGCACAGCCGGTGCAGGCGGGTACGCCGGCAGTGGATCGTGTGTCAGCACGATGCGGTCGACATCAAGACCGGCGTACTGACCAACCCCCCTGGATGAGCCGCCGGCCAGAACGAAGTCATAGACGAGCAAATGCTCGACGAACTGCGGCGCACGTACCAGCAGCTCACCTAGACCGTCGACGACCATCGAGTCACCGTCGAAGACCAGCTCGTCCTGGCCGCCCACCAGGTTGGCGTAGGCCAGCGGCACGCCCGCCTCGGTCGCGCGGCCGGCCACCAGAGCCAGCCGGGTGTCGTCCTTGTTGCGTTCATAGGGCGACGCATTGGGCGACACCAACAAGTCGACTCCGGCGTGGGCTAGCGCGGTGACCGGACCACCTTTCTGCCAGAGGTCCTCGCAGATCACCATCCCGATTTCCAGGCCGTGCAGCCGGAACACCGTCAACGCGCTGCCGGGAATGAAGTAGCGGCGTTCGTCGAACACACCGTAATTCGGCAGGTGATGCTTGAACTGGCGACCAACCACCTGCCCGCGATGCAATATCGCCGCCGCATTACGAGAACCGTGAGCGTCGCAGTCCAGGTACCCGACAACGACGGCCAGCTCACCGCAGCCATCCTCGACCAGCTGCCGAGTCAGCGCTCGCAAAGCGCGCACCGATGCGGCAACGAATGAGTCCCGCAACGCGAGGTCCTCGACCGGGTAACCGGTCAGTGCCATCTCCCCGAAGACCACGAGATGCGCGCCGGCGGCGGCAGCTTCCCGGCAACCTTCGGAGATCAACGCTGTGTTACCCGTGATATCACCGACGCATGGGTTCACCTGGGCCAAAGCGACACGCAACTGGGGCATGGCCATATCTTGCACCGGCGAGGGAGTAACGGTGTTATAACGCTGTTACCCGCACAGCAGTGCCCCCAGCAGGAAGCAACTGAGGGCACCCTAGGATCGCGCGGGTGTCGCGCCTGCTGCGCTCAACTGCCGTGCTGGCGGTCGTGTGTGCTCTGAGTGGCTGCACTGCCGAGGCAAGCGGCCAGTTATCCGATAATGACGCCGGCCCGGTATCCAACGGCGGCCCCGTCCCGTACCCGCACCGTGCGGTCGGGCCGGTGCCCCCGGGCCTTGACCGGTTCTATAGCCAGCGGCTGAGCTGGGGTGGGTGCCGGCCCTTTGTCACCACCGACCGTGATCGCCAGTTGTTTGAAGATCCTGCTTTCCAGTGCGCCAAACTCGACGTTCCGCTGGACTACGCCAACCCGCAAGGACGCACCGCGCAACTGGGATTGATCCGCCGACCCGCCGACAACCCGCAGGAACGGCTGGGCTCCCTGCTGGTCAACCCGGGCGGTCCGGGAGTGTCGGGAATGGCGGCGGTCGCGGCGTTGGCGAAAGCGGTCATCGGCACGGATCTGGGCCGTCGGTTCGATCTGGTGGGATTCGATCCCCGAGGAGTGGGTGCGAGCCAGCCTAAGATCGTCTGCCGGAATACTCAGGAGGAGGATGCCGAACGACTCAATGTCAACTTGGATACCTCGCCCGCTGGGGTGGCGAAGACCGAAAACAACAACCGCGCCTACGCTGCGCTGTGCGCCCAGCGAGTGGGCAAGGATGTCCTGGCCAACGCCGGTACCAGGGACGTCGCCCGGGATCTGGATGTGATGCGTTCGGCGCTGGGCGACACGAAGCTGACCTACCTCGGTTACTCCTACGGAACCCGGATCGCTACCTCCTACGCCGAGCAGTTCCCTGACAACGTGCGGGCGATGGTGCTCGACGGTGCACTCGACCCGAATGGCAACCTGGTGGAGAGCCTGGCCAGCCAAGGAGCGGGATTCCAGCAGTCGTTCGACGCCTTCGTCGACTGGTGCCGCGCACAATCCCAGTGCTGGTTGGGCAACAGCCCGCATTACCTGGCCAACCAGGATTTCCAGCATTTGCTGGCACCGCTACAGGCGGCAGCGCTGCCGGTCGGTACCCGCAAACTGTCCTACACCGATGCGACGATCGGCACGATCCAGGCTCTGTATACCGATCAGCTCTGGCCACGGCTCAACCAGGGCCTTACCGCGTTGGCCAAAGGTGACGGCGCGACCTTGCTCGCCTTGGCCGACATCTACTACCAGCGGGACACCCATGGTTACTCAGGCAGCCAGGACGCCTTCACCGCGGTCCGCTGCGTCGATGACCCTCCGGTGAGGGATCCGGCGGTGGTCCGGGAAGCCGATCGGCGCTACCGGGAAGCCGCGCCGTTCCTCGACGATGGGCACGGACCGTCGGCGGCGCGGGATGCCTGCGCATTCTGGCCGGTGCCGCCCACTGGCAATCTGGGCGCCGATCAGCTCGACGGCCTCCCACCGGTGCTGGTGGTCTCCACGACCGGCGATCCAGCTGCCCCGTACCAGACCGGGGCGGAGTTGGCTCGGCGGTTGCGCGGCAAGTTGCTCAGCTACGAGGGCAATCGCCACACCGTCGTCTTCCAGGGCGTGCCTTGCGTGGATGAGACAGTGACCGACTACCTGGTCCGGCTGGCGCTCCCCAAACGGTCCACGCTCTGCGTCACCTGAGCGTGTTGGGGGGTGCCCGCCTTGCCGATCAAGGCTGCCCCGAGCGCGCCGAGCACGCAGACCCCCGAGGTGAGCAGGAAGATCTCCCGGTACTCGGTACGCAGCGCGGTCTGGAGAGCGAGCTGGTAAGCGGCCAGTTGCTGCTGGTATGCCTCCACACTGACCCCGAAGGGCAGCGGTGTAGCCAACTCGGCGGTGAGTTCGCGGAACCGGTGCAGGCCCCAGGCGGATAGGGCGGCGACTCCCACCAACATCCCGGTCATCCGGGCTACCACCACCGCGGCGGACACCACGCCGTGCCGGTCAGGTGGGGTCGCGCGTAACGCCGCGGTCGACACCGGCGCGATGACCAGGCCGAGCCCCAAGCCGGCCAACGCTAGGTCCGTATCCAGCCTAGGCAGGCTCAGCGGGCCGAGATGGTGGCGTGCAGCCAGGACATCCGCCGGCCATCCCGCGATGAGCAAGTAGGCGGCTGCGGCCAGCAACATCCCCACCATCGCGACCACCGGATTGCCCAGCCGGCCTGCGGCAATCCCACCCACCAGCGCCCCGATCGGCAGCGCGACCAGAAACCGGACCAGGATTACGGTCGCGGCGGTAGCCTCACGACCGAGTACGGTCTGGGCATAGAGCTGGATGTCGACCAGGGTCACCAGCAGCGCGGCACCGGCGGTCAGGCTGACCCACAGCGAGCTGGAAAAGACCCGCCACTGCACACCGACGGGGTCAAGCAACCGCACCTTGGCATGCCGCTCCCATAGCACGAACGCCAATCCGGTGACCGCGGCTGCACCCAGCACCGGGGCGCCCCATGACGGCAGCACGGCACGGTCGGGATCGGGGTTGTACAACCCAGCAACCAGCAATCCCAGGGTCACTGCCAGCAAGCTGCCCCCGATGAGGTCCAATGGGGCCCGCTGCGACGATCCACCTGGCTTGCCGGGAACGGCCAGCTGCACCGCGACGACTGCGACTGCCGCAAGCGGCACGTTCACCCAGAACACACCGCGCCAGCCCACCACAGCTGCCAGCGCGGCACCGTAGAGCGGCCCGAGCACGCTGCCCAGTTCCTGCGCTGCGCCCAGTGCACCCAATGCCGTGGATCGCCCGCGATCCGGCCACAGATCCGCGGCTAGCGCCATCGATACGGGCAACAATGCGCCACCCGCGATGCCCTGCACTGTCCGTCCCACGACCAGCACCGGCAATGTCTCCGCAAGCGCGGTCACCGCTGACGCGGCTGCGAACGTGATCAGGCAGACCTGCAACAGCACCCGCCGCCCGAACCGATCAGACGCTTGACCCAGCAGCGGCATCGCCGCGACGTAACCCAGTAGGAAGCCGGTCACGATGGGAGTGGCCCGCTCCAGATGGTTCAGCGGCACCTGCAGATCGCGAATCATGTCGACAAGCAGGCTGACCACGACGTAGGCGTCCAACGCCGCAAGCAGGGTCACCAGCGCGCCAGAACTCAGCGCCAGCCCGCGGCGCCGCAGCGAGGTTGCCGTCGCGATCATCTAGGCGGATCGCTCAGCCGCAGAAAGAAGTGATCTGGACCGGGGCGCCGTAGTCAGAGAACTGGGCGGCAACTGTGCCGTAGCTCGTCGGCAATTGGGCCTTGACCAGACGGAAACCCTGTGCGGCTATCCACACTTCACTTGTTTTGTCCGGAGTTATCCCTAGCCCCGGTGCAAGTGCGCCGAGCGGCTGGGCTGGGAACTTGGTTTGTATCCGGTAAGTGTCCACGCCATCGACCTGCTCCCGGGCCTCGGTGGTGGCCCCTTGTTGGCCGCTGGCGAGTACGGCGGCGATGCCCCGGTCAGGGTTGAGAATTGAACCCGGGTCGAAGTAGGTCTTCAGCATGGACGCCGGCAGCTTCTGGGGTGGACCGGTAGGTGGACGCAGGCAAAGCGTGTCGCCGATGAGGACGAATGGCATTTCAAGGATCTGCCGTCCCTCGTCCACTCTTCCGGTGCCCTGGGCCGAGCCGTCCTGTTTCAGCTGCCCTTCGGCGGACCGGAGCTGCACGCTCGGCGCGTTGCCCTGAACGTCGAACCTGAAGTGAGTCGTCGTTACGCCACGCATCGCCTGGGCGGACTCGGCGAGCAACGTGCCTCCCTGCGGGAGGTTCGCGCTTTGTCCGGCACCGCATGCCGTAACGAGGGTGACGGTCGCAGACATGATGAGTGCGGAGAGGGTAGCGGCGAGGCGCATTTGACCATCGTAGGGTGCAGAGCACAGCGCCGTCACGGACTGTCCGCTACCGTGCGCGTAATCTGCGCCCATGGATCGCCAGCAGGAATTCGTGCTGCGCACGCTAGAGGAACGCGACATCCGGTTCGTTCGGTTGTGGTTCACCGACGTGCTCGGGTACCTCAAATCAGTGTCGGTGGCGCCGGCTGAGCTGGAGGGCGCCTTCGCCGACGGCATCGGCTTCGACGGGTCGGCCATTCAAGGGTTCGCCCGAGCCTACGAGTCCGACATGATTGCCAAGCCAGACCCGGCCACCTTCCAGGTGCTTCCGTGGGAAAACCCGCGGGGCGAGCACTACTCGGCCCGGATGTTCTGCGATATCACCATGCCCGACGGTTCGCCGTCCTGGGCCGACCCAAGACACGTGCTGACTCGGGCGTTGTCCAAGGCAGCAGAGGCGGGCTTCACCTGCTACGTGCACCCCGAAATCGAGTTCTACCTGCTCCGCGACCTGCCCGAGAACGGTTCCGAGCCGGTGCCCGCCGACTCCGGCGGCTACTTCGACCAAGCCAGCCACGACGCCGCGCCGCATTTTCGCCGGCACACCATCGAGGCGCTGGAGCAGATGGGCATCTCGGTGGAGTTCAGCCATCACGAGGGCGCGCCCGGCCAGCAAGAGATCGATCTTCGCTATGCCGATGCGCTGACCATGGCCGACAACATCATGACCTTCCGGTACGTCGTGAAGGAGGTCGCCATCACCCAAGGGGTGCGTGCGTCGTTCATGCCCAAGCCGTATACGGATCAGCCCGGGTCTGCCATGCATACCCATATGAGCCTGTTCGAGGGCGATCGCAATGCCTTTCACGACGACAACGACCCCTACGAGCTGTCGACCACCGGCCGGGCATTTGTAGCTGGGGTGCTGGTACATGCCCGGGAGATCACCGCGGTAACCAACCAATGGGTGAATTCCTACAAGCGTCTGATCGTCGGTGGCGAAGCTCCCACTGCGGTGTGCTGGGGGCACGCCAACCGATCAGCGCTGGTCCGGGTGCCGATGTATTCGCCAGGTAAGGCATCGAGCCGGCGAGTGGAGATCCGCACCCCGGACTCGGCATGCAACCCTTACCTGGCTTACGCGGTGATCCTTGCTGCCGGGCTGCGGGGCGTGCAGGAGGGGTATGAGCTACCACCTCCGGCCGAGGACGACGTGTGGTCGCTGTCTGAGCGGGAGCGCCGGGCCGCTGGGTACGCGCCGTTGCCGCAGAACCTGTCGGAGGCGCTAGTCGAAATGGAGAACTCGGAACTCGTTGCCGAGACCCTCGGTGAGCACGTCTTCGATTTCTTCCTGCGCAATAAGCGCGCCGAGTGGGACAACTACCGTCGGCACGTCACGCCCTACGAACTCCGCACTTATCTACCCGTGCTGTAACCTGCCCCCTCGCCGGCGTGTCGTGGCCTCATGCGCGCTGCGTCGTGCATCTCGGGCGCCGGCCGCTGCACCGTCGGATATTCCATCGACGCAGTATGGCGCCCGGGTAACGATGGCCGGGTGGATGTTCGGCTGCACGATGATCTCAACGAGTTTGTGGTCCTCACCCGGCCGTTGCTGGAGGCCGATCCGGTCCGTCACAGCATCGCTCTGACTGTTCTCGGGCTGCTGATGCGGGTGCCAGATGCCAGCGACGGTCCCCCGGTGCTGCTCACCGTGGGCCGCGGCGATGAGCTGACCGGGGTGCTGGTGGGTACCCCACCACGAGAAGTGATCGTCAGTGGGCTACCGGCGGACTGTGCTGGGGAGGTGGCTGAGGTGCTGGCGCGGACACACCCGCGCTTGCCAGGCGCCGTCGGGCCTCGTCCCGAAACGGAAAGGTTCGCAAAGAGCTGGTCGGAGTGCACCGGTGCGGTCACGCAGGAGCGGTTGGCGCAACGGGCGTTCACGCTGCACCGGCTCACCCCGCCAACTGGTGTGCCCGGCGCTGCACGGCGGGCGGACAGCCGGGACATTGAGCTGCTGGCACGGTGGCGGACGGATTTCGCGAACGAGGCAGCCGGTGGCCTGCGTGGCCACCACAGCGCGCGGCAACAGGCGGCCAATAGCCTCGCGGCGGGAAACGCGGCGTTGCTGTGGGAGATTGACGCGCAGCCGGTGGCCTGGGCGTCAGCGACCGCCCCGGTCGCTGGCATGTCCCGGATCGGACCGGTGTATACGTTGCCGCCGCATCGCGGGCACGGATACGGCAGTGCGGTCACCGCGGCTGCCACGACGTGGTCGTTGGAGACCGGCGCCAAGCACGTGGTCTTACATACCGACCTGTCGAACCCGATTTCCAACGCGATATACCCGCGCATCGGATTCCGCCCCGTCTACGACGCCGTCGAAGTCGGCTTCACGCCCGTTGACCGCAGTCTGGATGCAGACTGCTGATTTTTCGGGCCTGTAACCCGCAGTCTGCATCCAGACTGCGGGCTAGCCTGGCGAGGGTGAGGACGCGGCTGCTGGTGGTGCAACCTTCGGATGGTGACCCTGTAGAGCGATTGGGGGAGTGGCTTAGGCAAGCCGGGGCGGAGCTGACCTTATGCCGTCCGGCAGCCGACGGGATTCCCGACAAGCTTGACAGAACAGACGGGCTGGTCTGCATGGGCGGTGAAATGGGGGCGTATGACGACGCTGACCACCCGTGGCTGGTGGCGCTGCGTTCGTTGCTCGCTCGCGCGGTTGCCTGCCGGTTGCCGGTACTCGGGGTCTGTCTAGGAGGTCAGCTGCTGGCGATGGCCACCGGTGGTGAGGTACGCAAGGCAGGCAATGGCCCAGAGGTCGGCACCCAGCTCATCGCCAAGCGGGATGTGGCCGCCCATGACCCGCTGTTTGCGCAACTACCGCTGACGCCCGACGTGATCCAGTTCCACCACGATGAGATCTCTCGGTTGCCCCCGGGAGCGACTCTGCTTGCCTCGTCACTGCGGTACCCGCACCAGGCGTTCCGGATCGGTGCTGCCGGTTATGGCCTGCAGTGCCACATCGAGACGTCCCCCGCCACGGTGGTGTGCTGGGCTCGCAGGGACACCGCGGGTTACTTTCCTGCGCACCAGCTTGATCCGGATCACCTGGAACGGGTGCACGGCGATATAGCGGAGGCATGGCAGCCGTTTGCGGCCCGGTTTGTGGCGCTGGCCGCCGGTGAGCTGGCTCCAGCGGCCAACACCGGGGGCGCCCGGGCACTGCCTCTGCTTCGCGGCTAACCCGGAGTGCTGCGGTGACAGACGGCGGGCGCACCGGACTTTCCCTGGCGCGGCTAGGGCTCACCGATGACGGCGCTGCGGACATCCTCACCAAACTAGGTTGGTGGAGCCACGGGCGGGTCGATCAAGAGGCGGAGAACTCGCTGTGGGCTCTGTCCCGCGCGCCTGATCCGAATCTCGCGCTGCGCACGTTGGGCCGCCTGGCCAAGGCTGCTGGACCGGCATGGGGCGAGCTCGATGCTGCGCTACGCGGCGAACCTGGCCTGCGAGGCAGGCTGCTGGGACTGCTGGGTTCATCGACCGCGCTAGGGGATCATCTCGTCGTGCACCCGTCGCGCTGGCGCATGCTGGTCTCGGCCGAGGCACTCGCACCGGGTTGGGCACAGTGCGCCGAGCAGCGGCTGCTCGCCGCGGTTGGGGTTGACCCGGCTGGTCAGACACTCGCGTCACAGACCGGCGTCCCAGCGCAACGTGCACTGCGCGAGTCCTACCGTGACCTCGTCGCGGAGCTAGCAGCCGCCGATCTTGCGGCTGTGGTGGAGCCCTCCTTGCCGGTGATGCCCTTCGAGAAGGTCACCGGCGCGCTTGCGGACCTCGCGATCGGAGTACTGCGCGCCGCGCTGGCAGTCGCCAGCACCGAGGTCATCTCGGGAGGGTCGTTACCACGGCTTGCTGTGATCGGGATGGGCAAGTGCGGTGGGGCGGAACTGAACTACGTCTCCGACGTGGATGTGATCTTCGTAGCTGATTGCGAGGACGAGCTGGATGCCGCCACGAAACTGGCCGTGGCGACCATGCGGGTGGCGTCGGCGTGCTTCGAAGTCGATGCGGCGCTGCGCCCTGAGGGCAAAGCCGGTGCGCTGGTACGAACGCTGGATGGCTACTTGTCCTACTACCGGCGGTGGGCCAATACATGGGAGTTCCAGGCGTTGCTCAAAGCCCGTCCGGTAGCGGGTGATGCTGAGCTGAGCGCGCGCTATCTGGCGGCGGTAGCACCGATGGTGTGGACCGCTGCTGACCGGGACAACTTCGTGCCTGAGGTTCAGGCGATGCGTCGTCGGGTCGCCGACCACGTGCCTCCCGAGCTGGCGGATCGAGAGCTCAAACTCGGCCACGGCGGGCTGCGCGACGTGGAGTTCGCCGTGCAGCTGTTGCAGCTGGTGCATGGCCGCACTGACGACTACTTGCGGGTTAGATCCACGGTAGAGGCGCTGGCCGCGTTGGCCGCGGGTGGTTATGTGGGTCGCGACGACGCCGCAAATCTGGCAGCTTCCTACCGCTTCCTGCGCCTGCTGGAACACCGGTTGCAGCTACAGCGACTACGCCGCACTCACCTGCTTCCAGCCGACAACGACACGGCAGCATGGCGCTGGCTGGCCCGCGCAGCAGGGATGCGGCCCGACGGGCGCCACGATGCACTCGGGGTGCTGCGCATGGAGTACACCCGCCAGTCGCACCGGGCCCGCCGGCTGCATCAAAAGCTGTTCTACCGGCCGCTGCTGGAGGCGGTGGCCAAAGTGCCCACCGAGGCCTACCGGCTGTCGGAGTCCTCGGCAAAGGCCCGGCTGGCAGCCCTGGGCTATGCCTCGCCGCAGGGAGCCTTGGGACATCTGCGGGCGCTGACCGACGGGGTATCGCGGCGGGCGGCGATCCAATCGACGTTGCTCCCGGTACTGCTGGAGTTTCTCGCTGACACCCCAGACCCGGACCGTGGGCTGGCCGCCTACCGGCGGGTATCCGAAGCGCTCGCCGATACACCCTGGTACCTACGGTTCTTACGCGATGAGGGTGCCGTAGCGCAGCGGCTGATGGGCCTGCTGGGCACCTCGCGGATGGTGGCCGACCTGCTGGTCCGAGCACCGGAGGCGCTGCAGCTGCTGGCCGATCCCACTGCGCTGGCCCAGCGTGACCCGGCGGAGATGGCGATGTCGTTGCACGCCACCGCATCCCGGCACCAGGATCTTGGCGTTGCCGTCACAGCTGCCCGAGCACTACGCCGCCATGAGTTGTTCCGGATCGCCTGCGCCGATCTGCTGGGGCTTCTCGACCTCGAGGCAGTATGCGCAGCCCTGTCCTCGGTGTGGACTGCAGTGTTGGCCTCGGCACTGGACGTTGCCTTGCGCGCGGAAACTGCGCGCCGTCAGACCCAGCCGACCCGGATCGCGGTGATCGGGATGGGTCGGTTGGGAGGCGGTGAGCTGGGCTACGGTTCCGACGCCGATGTGCTGTTCGTCTGCGAGCCGGTCCCGGGCGCTGGTTCGGGCAGCGATGCCGAGGTCAGCGCTGTCGGGTTCGCCACTTCAGTGGCCGAAGCAGTGCGAAACCTGCTGGGTTCACCTAGCCAGGACCCCCCTTTGGTGGTCGATACCGGCCTGCGTCCGGAGGGACGACTGGGCCCGCTGGTCCGGACCTTGTCGTCTTACCAGGTGTATTACACCCAGTGGGCACAGACCTGGGAGGCTCAGGCGTCATTGCGGGCAGTGCCCTTGGCCGGTGATGTGGATTTGGGCAGGCGGTTCATCGCGATGATCGACCCAGTGCGCTATCCCGCGGGCGGGCTGAGCCCCCGCCAGGCCACCGAGATCCGTCGGTTAAAGGCCAGGGTGGACGCCGAACGCCTCCCTCGCGGCGCTGACCCCACCACGCACACCAAATTGGGCCGCGGTGGGCTGGCAGACGTGGAGTGGACCATCCAATTGCTGCAGCTACAGCACGCGCACGCGGTGCCGGCGTTGCGTACACCGTCTACCAGCGCCGCCTTGCGCGCTGCGGCCAAAGCTGGACTGCTCGCTGAAGCCGACGCGGAGACCTTGCTGGCCGCGTGGCAGCTCGCTACGAAGACTCGTAACGTGCTCACCTTGGTGCGTGGCAAGCAAGTCGATCAGCTGCCGAGCTCCGGGCGAGACCTGGCGGCGGTGGCCAGGGCCCTGGGACGGTCTGCTGATGACGATCCCGGCGAGGTGCTCGACGAATATCGCCGGATCACTCGGCGAGCCCGCGCGGTGGTAGAACGTTCCTTTGGTGCCTGATTGGCGGTGACTTCTGCTTTTCCGGGGCCACACGCAACTGCGGACGACAGCCCCGCGCGCCGGGTTCTATCGCTTGTTGCCCTTGCGCCCGAAGCGGTCGTTGTGGCGTTCATGTACCCTCCGGCGGGAATAAGGCACTGGACCCAGAGTCGGGGTGCACAGCGGCGACCCGCTCACCGGTGCTAGCAACGTGCTGGCCGTGGTGTCCTTGTGCCCGCGTGCAGTGCCAGAGGAGAACGAACCCTGTCGAGATCTCCTCTACCCATTCGAACCGGCAGACCCGGTAACTGTGGACCGGACTTGGTTGCGGATCCCCAACATTGATGTGCCTAAGCTCGTCCTCGGCCGGGCTGTACCGGGCGAGAACGCGCTGGCACCGCAGTGCCACTTCCTGGCAGGTCCGGTGCACAGCGGCTCGAGCGGCGAAAGATCCCCACGAGGCCACAGCACTGGGCGCTGGCGGCAATCGCACACGCTGGAGCCCCCCGGTACGCCAGAAGGGGTGGTCGTTCATAAGCTGCTCCCGACAGCTGCTTATAGACCCACCCTCGATATCCATTTTTGTGTGGCGGGCGTGTGTTTCCTGTGAAGCGAAAGGCGCAACGGTCAAACGTAGCCTATAACTTTACGCATCGGTTCACAAGCAAGCGGGATAGATTAAGCGGCCGGCAATGTCCAGTTTAGGAGCTCGGCGTGTTGGCAAACCCCGAATATTATACTCACAGTGGTGCCGCAATGACGGTGCGTACGACCTTCAACCGATGGAACGTTATGTCCAGAAACGGCGGTCGGTAAGTCGCCGACCGCCGTTTCGGCCTTCACGAGAAATCATGCCAAGATCGCGAAATGAGGGCGAAGAACCACCGGCGCAACCTACGAACAGCTGTTTATAGAGGTCATCTGTGATCAGACGTCGTAGTACAAGGAGAATTCGTAGGGGTGCGGGCGTAGGCGTAGCGGGTCGATCTCGTTTTCGCGCTTGAGGGCGATCCACGTCTCGATAAGGTCGGGAGTGAAGACGCCGCCTTCAAGCAGGTAGTCGTGGTCGGCTTCCAGCCGGTCGATCACTGCACCAAGACTCGCTGGCACCTGCGCGACCTCCTTGGCCTCCTCGGGAGGCAGTTCGTACAGGTCCTTGTCGATCGGTGCGGGTGGCTCGTAGGCGTTCTTGATTCCGTCGAGTCCCGCCATCATCATCGCGGAGAAGGCCAGATAAGGATTACCCGACGCGTCGGGACACCGGAACTCGATCCGCTTGGCCTTCGGGTTGTTCCCCGTGATCGGGATCCTGATGCAGGCAGACCGGTTGCGCTGGGAGTAGACAAGATTCACCGGGGCCTCGAACCCTGGCACCAGGCGGTGGTAGGAGTTCACCGTCGGGTTGGTGAAGGCCAGCAGTGACGGCGCATGATGCAGCAGGCCGCCGATGTAGTGCCGGCCGATATCAGACAGTCCGCCGTAGCCGGATTCGTCATGGAACAGCGGTCTGCCGTCTAGCCACAGCGACTGATGAGTGTGCATGCCCGAGCCGTTGTCGCCGAACAGTGGCTTAGGCATGAACGTGACAGTCCGCCCGGCTGCCCACGCCGTGTTCTTCACGATGTACTTGTAGAGCTGATGGTCATCGGCCGCATGCAACAGGGTGTTGAACCTGTAGTTGATCTCTGCCTGACCCGCCGTGCCCACCTCATGGTGCGCCTTTTCTATTTTGAAGCCGCACGTCATCAGGTTTGTCACCATCGCGTTGCGCAGGTCAGCGAAATGGTCAGTGGGCGGCACCGGGAAGTAGCCGCTCTTGTAGTTGACCTTGTAACCTTGGTTGCGGCCGTCTTCCTCAGCGCCGGTGTTCCACCAGCCAGCTTCCGAGTCGATCTCGTGGAACGCGCTGTTGGGAGTGGTATCAAAGCGCACGGAGTCGAAGCAGTAGAACTCGGCTTCCGGGCCGAAGTACGCCGTATCGGCGATGCCAGTCGAGGCCAGAAACTCCTCGGCTTTGCGCGCCACATTTCGTGGGTCCCTGCTGTACGGCTCGCGGGTGAGGGGGTCGTGGACGAAAAAGTTGATGTTTAGCGTCTTCTGCACCCGGAAGGGATCCACCCGTGCCGTGGCAAGGTCGGGGAGCAACTGCATGTCCGACTCGTGGATTGATTGGAAACCGCGCACCGACGAGCCGTCGAAGGCCAGACCCTCCTCGATGACGTCTGCGTCGAAGTATTCCCCCGGGACTGTGAAATGCTGCATGACGCCCGGCAGGTCGCAGAAGCGGACATCGACGAACTCGACGCCCTCATCGGCGATGAAGCGCAGGACCTCATCGGGGTTGGAGAACACTGTCGTTCACTCCTTCGTGCGCTGTGCTGTGGACCGGCGTGATCGGTCACGTCGCTGCGGCGAACCTAAGAGGGTGTTGTTGCACCACCGTCACCCGGATGTTTCGCCCAGGTTAAAGGGCTGGTCGTGAACAAGGCTAGCCTGCGTCGGGCATAACCTAGTGAAGTGAGCAGATGGACCCAGACTTGGCTGACCGGCCGCCCTGCGCAGCCGCGGGACAACCCCGAAGTAACCGCTGAGGGGCAGGATTATCCGGGTCAGCGACTGGGCCTGCCGGAGCACGGACGAGGCTCGGCGGGCGGTTTCGGCCCCCGCATCCTGGCGCTGGTCATCGACTGGCTACCGTGCTCGGTGGCGGCCCAATTACTCACCAAAAACCCCGCGTTGTCCGCGCTGGTGCTGTTCGCCGCCGTGACCGTGCTCTCGGTGGGAATCGCAGGACGCACCGCAGGGCACGCCGCGGTGGGTCTCCGGGTTGCGATGCTGGACGGGCGGCGGGCCGGCTTCACCGCCGCAGTGATCCGCACCATGCTGCTTTGCCTCGTCATCCCTCCGGTGGTCTACGACACCGACGGCCGGGGTTTACACGACCGTGCCGCGGGCACCATCGTGCTGCGCACCCGCTAGACGCCACCCTGCTCCAGAGATGGAGACGTGCGCCTACGCGGGTTTGATTGCCCCCATACCTCTCCATATTCGAGAAGAGCGGTCAGTGTGGGTCAGCGGCGGCGCACGGCGCGTTGGACATTGCGCATTTTGGCGCCTTGGGGGAGGGGACCCTTAGGGATACCGGTAGCGCGGGTGGACAGCACAGCGAGCTTGCTTTCCAGCCCATCAATCTGATCGGAGGCGACGTTGCGGGGCAATTTGGCCATATGCCGGGGCAGTTTGGCCAGTGGCACCTGGCCTTCCCCATTACCCACCATGATGTCATAAATAGGAATGTCCCCAACCAGTCGCGATACCCGCTTTTTTTCCTGAGCCAGCAGCGGCTTGACGCGATGTGGAGTGCCCTCTGCCACCAGCACAACCCCGGGCCGCCCGATGACCCGATGCACGGCATCCAGTTGCGCAGTGCCCGCCACGGCAGGCGTCACCCGCCACCCACCGCGCAGGTTTTCCAGCGCCCATGCCGCGGCGCCGGGCTGACCCTCGGCCTTGGCGAAGACATTGCGCTGTACCCGCCGGCCGAAGATCAGGAGGGCGCCGAGCACGCCGAGCGCGACACCCAGCGGCAGGGCCATCCACTGATGGCCGAGCGCGAAGCCCACCCCGAACACCACCGCAGTGATCACCACGAACACACCGATCATCAACGGCAGCAGCGCTTTGTCTTCGCGGCGTTGGATAGCGAACGCCTGGAGAACCTGCGCTCGGCGTTGTTTGGCCGCGGCGCGGCGCTCCTGCTGGGCTGCTTTTGCAGCCGCTTTATCTTGGGGGCGGGAAGCAGGCTTCGGGGGAGGTTTGGCGGGCATGGCTCACAGGATACTTGCGGCCCACCTGCTGGTAACTGCCTGGCGAAGCCAGTAATCAGCGGGCCAGCAGGCGGGTGGCCTCCTGGGCTGCTGGGCCGCTGGTGGCCAGCTGTGCCAGGTGCCCAGACAACCGCTCACCGCGGTGTGCGAGCGCCTTGGCATACAGCTGGCCAGCCCGGTACGAGGATCGGACAAGCGGTCCGGCCATCACAGCGGAAAAACCCATCAGCTCCGCCGCACGAGCATGCTCGAGAAACTCCTGCGGGCTGACCCATCGCGCCACCGGGTGGTGCCGTGGTGACGGGCGCAGGTACTGGGTAAGAGTGAGCAACTCACATCCCGCGGCGTGCAGATCGGTCATCGCGTCGGTGACCTCATCGGGTTGCTCACCCAAGCCCAAGATCAGGTTGGATTTGGTGATCAGCCCGGCCTCCCGGGCCGCCTCGAGCACGTGTAGTGACCGCTCGTAGCGGAAGGCCGGTCGGATGCGCTTGAAGAGTCGTGGCACCGTTTCCAGGTTATGCGCCAGCACCTCGGGTGCGGCGTCGAACACGTCGCGCAGCCGCCCCGGATCGTCGTTGAAGTCTGGAATCAGCAGCTCCACTCCTGTACCGGAGTTGAGCAGATGGATCTGCCGGACGGTCTCGGCGTACAGCCATGCCCCGCCATCGGGCAGATCATCCCGGGCCACGCCGGTGACGGTTGCGTAGCGCAGCCCCATCGCCTGCACCGATTCGGCGACCCGCCGCGGCTCATCGCGATCCAGCGCGGCCGGGCGGCCAGTGTCGATCTGGCAGAAATCGCATCGCCGGGTGCATTGATCGCCGCCGATCAGAAAAGTCGCTTCCCGGTCCTCCCAGCACTCGTAGATATTTGGGCAGCCAGCCGCCTCACAAACGGTGTGCAGATCTTCCTGGCGTACCAGATTCTTGAGATCCCGAAACGATGGGCCCATGGTCGCCCGGGTGCGGATCCACTCAGGCTTGCGCTCGATCGGGATTTGACTGTTGCGGGCCTCCAAGCGCAGCAGCTTACGGTGGCCGGGCTCTGCTGGCACGCTCACGAACGCCACCCTACGCCGGGTCTGGCGGCACACCGGTGAGCTCCGCGGTGCGTTCCCATAGCCGCCGGGCGGTGTGCTCGTCGTAGGCAGCCGCGCTCGCCGTTACCCGGCCCGGGGCGCCGCGGATCTGCCCGGGTCCCGTCGGTCCGAAGTACTCGCTGCTACCGACATCAGTGGCGGTGGCAGCGTAGAGCTGCGGTAACGCTCCCGCCGCGACCCCCTGGCTGATCAGTTTGTTGCCCCAGCTCGCTAGCTTGGCGAGCGGATCCGGCAGGTACATCCGGACGGTGTTGTGCACCAGCTCAGTACCGGTAAGGCCTGGATGAGCCGCGACGGCGAGGACGTTACGACCGGCGGTTCGGGCCCGCCGGTCGAGCTCGAAGGTGAACAGCAGGTTCGCCAGTTTAGATGCGCTGTAGGCTGCACCCGGCTTGTACCGCCTCCGCTTGAAGTTCAAATCGTCCACGTCGAGCTCGCCGCCACGATGCGCGAGGCTGGACACGGTCACTACCCGGGCGCCGGGTGTCAGCGCCGGGGCGAGCAGCCAGGTCAGCGCTGCGTGCCCAAGGTGGTTGGTGCCGATCTGCAACTCAAACCCATCAGTTGTGCGCCGCGGCGGGGACGCCATCACGCCGGCGTTGTTTACCAGCACGTCCAGCCGATCTCCGGTAATCGCACGTACCTCGTCGGCAGCCTTGTGCACGGAGCTGAGGTCAGCCAGATCAAGCTGCACCAGCGTGGCGTCCGTCCCGGGCTCGGACCGCACGCGGTCCAACGCTGCCTGCCCACGGGCTGGATCCCGGCACGCCAGCAGCACCGTCGCGCCGTGCCGGGCGAGCACCATCGCGGTCTGCAGACCCAGCCCCGAGTTGGCTCCGGTGACCATTACTCTGCGGCCGGACTGGTCCCTGATGTCACTCTCGTGCCACCGGCTCATCCGTCCACCCGCAGGCTGCCGTCGATGGCGTCGAGCACGGCTCGGCGCACGTCCGGCAGCACCTCGGCCACCGGCACCGGTCGTCCCAGCTCAGCAGTCAGCGACGTCACCCCGGCGTCGGCAATGCCGCAGGGCACGATCCGGTCGAAGGCGGCAAGATCAGGCTGGCAGTTGAGCGCAAACCCGTGTGTGGTCACGCCCCGGCTGATCCGAACTCCAATTGCGGCGATCTTGCGCTCGGGTCGTCCGGTAGCGGGATCTGCCGCCAGCCACACGCCCGACCGCCCCGCGATGCGCCGGGTTTCCACGCCTAACCCGGCGCACACGGCAATCAGCGCCTGCTCCAGGCGCCGCACGTAGTCGATGACGTCGACCGGCTCGGCCAACCTGATCAAGGGGTAACCGACGAGCTGGCCCGGTCCGTGCCAGGTGATTTTGCCGCCGCGATCGACGTCGATGACGGGCGTGCCGTCACGCGGCCGCTCCTCGGGCGTGGTCCGCCGGCCGGCGGTGTAGACCGAGGGATGCTCTAGCAACAGCAGCACGTCTGGCCCGGTGCCATCCGCACG
Source organism: Actinomycetota bacterium (assembly GCA_021324675.1). Classification (GTDB taxonomy): domain Bacteria; phylum Actinomycetota; class Actinomycetes; order Mycobacteriales; family Pseudonocardiaceae. The sequence continues at coordinate 98,425 of JAJPIR010000082.1, read as the reverse complement.
GGCGTTGGCCAACTCTCGTTGCAGTGCCCAGGCCCGGTGGTAGTCAACGGTGCCAAGGTGGTGGACCTCGACGGGTGCGGTAGTGACTCGGCATGACTGCGTAGCGACGGCCACAGCGGCGACATTACGCCCGGCTCCGGTGTCCTTGCTGCAGCGCCGCCGCCAGCGCAGCGCGCAACGTCGGATGCTGGAAGCGGTAGCCATGTTCGTGTAGTACCGCAGGGACTGCCCGTTGCCCGGTCAAGAGCATCTGGTCGACGAGTTCAGCACCAAGAACCAGACGCAGTGCCAGGCCCGGCACCACAAACGGAGCCGGACGGTGGATTGCCTCGCCCATGGTGCTGGTGAACTCGGCATTGGTGACCGGCTCTGGGCCGCTGAGATTCACCGGCCCGGCAATCTCCTCGTGTTCCAGTGCAAAACGGATCGCACCGACCTCGTCGTCCAGTGAAATCCACGGCATGTACTGCCGCCCGCTGCCCAGCCGACCGCCCAGGCCGGCCGCGAACAGCGGCTTGAGCCGGCCCATCAGTCCGCCGGATGGGGAGATCACCAGGCCGGTGCGGGCCCGCACGACCCGAGCCCCGGCCTGCTCGGCCACCGCCGTCGCGTTTTCCCAGTCACGGCAGACCTGCGCCAGAAATCCCGAACCCAGGGGAGTCCTTTCGTCGACCTGGCAATCCCCGGTGTCCCCGTAGTAACCCACACCGGATGCATTCACCAGCACCGGAACCTGGTGCTCGGCGATCGCCGCCGCGAGGACCTCGGTAGGGACGATCCGAGTGTCCCTAATGGCCTGCTTGACCTCTCCGGACCAGCGCCGGTCACCCATCGCAGATCCGCACAGATTCACGACGGCATGGACGCCGTCAAGCGTGCCGTCGTCCATGGTGCCTGATGGCGGGTCCCAGGTCCGCTCGTCCGCGGCCCGCGCAGGCCTGCGCACCAGCCGCAGCACGTCATGGCCTGCCTGACGCAGCAGCGCAACCAGTGCGGTGCCGATGAGCCCCGACGAGCCGGCGATCACGACGCGCATGGAAAGACCTTCTCGCCATTGGTCCCGACGAGGCTCAGAGATGCGTTCATGCCTCTACATTCCGAGGCCGGCCTCGAACGCGCCCTCGGTCAGACGTTGCTTGACGGTGTTGAGGAAGCGTGCAGCGTCGGCACCGTCGACCAGACGATGATCGTAGGACAGCGCCAGGTAGACGATGGAACGGATCGCGATGGTGTCACCATCATCGCCGGAGAGCACCACTGGTCGCTTGACCACACTGCCGGTACCGAGAATCCCGACCTGCGGCTGCAAGATGATCGGGGTGTCAAACAGCGCGCCCCGTGAGCCGGTGTTGCTGAGGGTGAAGGTACCGCCGCTCATCTCATCCGGGGTGATCTTATTGGTCCTGGTCCGGGTGGCGAGGTCGGCAATGCGGCGCGCCAGCCCGGCGATGTTGAGATCGCCCGCATCGTGGATCACCGGAACGAGCAGGCCACGCTCGGTGTCCACGGCGATGCCGAGGTGCTCTGCGCTGTGGTAGGTGATTTCTCCCTTGTCGGTGTCGATTGAGGCGTTCAGCTTCGGGTGTTGCTTGAGTGCTTCGACCGTGGCTTGGGCGAAGAACGGCAGGAATGACAGCTTGACGCCTTCCCTAGCTTCGAAAAGCCGTTTGGCGCGATCCCGAAGCCGTGCCAGCCGCGTGATGTCTACCTCGACGACGGTGGTGAGCTGCGCGGAGACTTGCAGCGACTCGACCATCCGCTTGGCGATGACGCTGCGCATCCGGGACATCTTCTCGGTCCTGCCGCGTAGTCCGGAGACCTGCGCTGGCGGCTGCACGGTGGGTATTGCGACCGCAGATGGCCACTGCGGCTGCGCCCCAGTCGGTGGCTCCGGGGCGGGCATCGGGACCGGCTCGGGCGCCGCCGGTTCGGGCGCCGCCGGCTCAGGCTCAGGCGCTCTCACGGCAGCGAGCACGTCCTGCTTGCGAATGCGGCCGCCCACCCCCGTGCCCTGCACGGTTGACAGGTCGACCCCGTGCTCGATGGCGAGCTTGCGGACCAGCGGAGTGACATATGGTGCCTCGGTATCGCCCGCACTGGCCGGGGGTGGGGGCTCTGGCTCTCGCTCTGGCTGCGCAGCTTGGTGAGGTTGGCTAGCGGGTGTAGCTGGAGCCCCAGAGGGTGGTAGCGGCTGCTCCTCGCGGTCGCCGATTGCGGCAAGGGTGGCGCCGACAGCAACAGTCTCGTCTTGCGGTACCACGATCTCTAAGACCGTGCCCGCAGCCGGAGAAGGGATCTCGGTGTCGACCTTGTCCGTGGATACCTCAACGAGCGGCTCATCCGCTTCCACGGTGTCGCCGACCTGCTTGAGCCACCGGGTTACGGTCCCCTCGGTGACGCTTTCCCCCAGCGCTGGCATCGTCACCAGCTTCTTGGAGCCCGTGGAGGGCGGGGCTGACCGAATTGCCGGCTGCTGGGTTGGTTGCTGCGGTGGCTGTGCTGACCGACCGTCACCCAACTCGGTGGGACCCGCTGCGGCATGACGAGGCGCGCTGCGGGGTGGGGTGGCAGCATCCGAGGCGTCGTTGATCACGGCGAGTTCTGCACCGACTGCAACGGTTTCGTCCTCCGGCACCACAATCCGCTCCAGCACGCCGGCTGCTGGTGAGGGGATCTCGGTGTCGACCTTGTCCGTGGACACTTCCACTAAAGGCTCATCAACCTTGACGGTCTCCCCCTCTTGTTTGAGCCAGCGTGTCACTGTGCCCTCGGTGACACTCTCGCCCAGCGCAGGCATCGCCACGGAGTACGCCATCTGTAGCCTCGACTCTCGTCGTTTTCCGTCCTTTAGGCGCTGTTTCTGGTGCCCTGTGGATCGCTCAGCCGTGCGCGTGCAATGGCTTGCCTGCTAGAGCGAGATGAGCTTCGCCGAGCGCCTCGTTCTGTGTCGGGTGAGCGTGGACCAGCGCGGCGACATCGTCTGGATAAGCCTCCCAGTTGACAATCAGCTGAGCCTCGCCGACCAGTTCGCCAACCCGGTCGCCGACCATGTGGATGCCGACGACCGGACCGTTCGTGGCGCGCACCAGTTTGATCGCACCGCGGGTTTGCAGGATGACGCTCTTGCCGTTGCCGGCCAGATCATAGGTGATCGTTTCGATCTCGCCATAGCGCTGCCTGGCCTGCGCCTCAGTGAGTCCGACCGAGGCCACCTGCGGCTCGCAGTAGGTCACGCGCGGGATGCCGTCCTCGTCGATCGTGCCGGGCTTGCGCCCGGCGATTTCCTCGGCGAGGAAGATGCCCTGGGCGAATCCTCGATGGGCGAGTTGGAATCCAGGAACGATGTCGCCCAGCGCGTACACCCCGGCAAGGTTGGTGTGCAGCCGATCGTCGGTGAGCACGAAACCGCGTTCCATCCGCACGCCAGCCTCCGAGTAGCCGGCCTCGGCGGTGTTCGGTCCGCGCCCGACAGCAACCAGCAGCAAGTCGGCCTCGAGCTGCTCCCCGGACTCGAGGCTCACCGTCACCCTGGATTCGGACTGGGTCGCTCCGGTGACCCGCGCTGCGGTCTTGAACATGATGCCGCGCCGGCGGAATGCACGTTCCAGCTGTTTGGAGCAGAAGTCGTCCTCTGCTGGCACGAGTCTGGGCAGTGCCTCCACCACGGTGACCTCGGCGCCGAAGGAGCGCCACACGCTGGCAAACTCGACTCCGATCACGCCACCGCCGAGCACCACCACCCGGTCAGGCACGTAGTCGAGGTTTAACGCCTGATCGCTGGTGATGAACCGGCCGCCGATCTCCAGGCCGGGAAGCGTCCTGGCGTAGGAGCCGGTGGCCAGCACCACGTGACGCCCGGTGTACCGCTGGCCATCCACCTCCACGGCGTTGGGAGCCACAAACCGTCCGGTGCCCTCGACGTAGTTGATCCCGCGGGAAGACACCAACCCCTGCAGACCCTTGAACATCTTGGCGACGACGCCGTCCTTGTACTTGTTGACGCCGGCCATGTCGATGCCCTCAAGGGCGGTCTTTACTCCGAATTGATGGCTATGGCGAGCGGCGTCAGCGACCTCCGCAGCCTGCAGTAGCGCCTTGGTCGGGATGCAGCCGCGGTGCAGGCAGGTGCCACCAAGCTTGTCCTTCTCCACCAAGACGACGGTCAGGCCCAGTTGTGCGGCGCGCAGTGCGCAGGCATAACCACCCGAGCCACCACCAAGAATCACCAGGTCGGCGGAGGTGTTCCGAGGTGAATTGGTGATCATCGAGGTGTCTGGCACTGACACGCTCCTCAAGCAGACGTCGGTAACGTGGCATTGGGCGTCACAGACATCTTGTCACCAGTCTGCGGTTGCCTGCGACGTGGGCGGGATCGCACTGGGCTGCGCGGCGGCACGTCCGTTGAGCTGGTGCTATGCCGAAGGTATCGGCGGCCGAGGAGGTGTGCGAGGTGGGCGTACTGGATCGGCTGCTAGGCACGCGGCGCGCTCGTACCACGCGCGCTGCATTCAGCGCCGACCTCGACCACCTTAAGCAGTGGGCGGCAAGCCATACCGGGGTGGAAGCGTTCATCGAACCCCGCACCATGATGACGGACACCACCGTCGTGCTGGTCGCGCATGATGGTGAGTGGACCCGGCGCAGGGTCAACGGTGCGCCTGCGGCCCGCCGGCTGGCCAAGCAGCTGAAGATCCCGATCTATGACGTCGCCCTCGTCGGATACCCGCAACGGATGCGTGACTACACCGCGCGCCAGCGCCAGCGTGACTAAAGCTTGGTGATCAGGCGATCCAGCTGCTTCGGCTGCTCACCCGCGTTCGGCGATGTCCGCGAGGACAGCGGCAAGAGTGCGCACTGGTACGCCGGTGCCGCCCTTGCCGGTATACCCCCACGGTGAGCCGGTGTTATAAGCCGGCCCGGCGATGTCCAGGTGCGCCCAGGGAATACCGTCAGGGACGAACTCGGACAGGAACACCCCGGCGGCGAGCATGCCGCCCCAGCGGTGTTCGGCCACGTTGGCGATATCAGCAAGCTTGGAGTCCAGATCCGACCGCAGGTGTTCAGGCAGCGGCATGGCCCAGCCGTTTTCTCCGACTCGCTGCGAGATCGCGGTGACCCGGTCGCGGAAATCCGGGGTTCCCATGATCCCCGGCGTTCGCTTGCCGAGCGCAACGATCTGGGCGCCGGTCAGTGTGGCAGTGTCGATCAGATAGTCCGGGTTGTCTTGTGCCGCGCGGACCAACGCGTCAGCAAGGATCAGCCGTCCCTCGGCGTCGGTGTTGATGACCTCCACGGTGGTGCCCCCGTACATGGTGAGCACGTCGCCGGGACGGTAAGCGGTGGCCGAAGGCATGTTCTCGGCCATCGGAACGGTCGCGATCACCTCAACGGGCAGTTCCAGCCGGCCGGCCAGCACGGTGGTCACGATGACGGCGGCCGCACCAGCCATGTCCATGGTCATCTCTTCCATCTTCGCCGCAGGCTTGATCGAGATGCCGCCGGTGTCGAACGTGATCCCCTTACCAACCAGCGCCACCCTCGCCTTCGGCGTGGCTGGGTTGTGATGCAGCCGGACTAACCGTGGCGGCCGCGAGGATCCACCACCGACGCCGAGGATGCCGCCGTAGCCGTCACGCAGCAGGTCTTTCTCGTCGAGCACCTCGGTGTGTAATCCGGCTGCCTCAGCGAGACTGACAGCCCGATCAGCAAATGAGGCGGGATACAGGTCGTTAGGTGGGGTGTTCACCAGATCACGAGCGGCCGTAACCGCTTCCACCATGGCGACGGCCTTCGCCAGGTCTTGTTCCGCAGCGCGGTCGTTGGCCGAAGGAACCGACAGATCCATCCGGCTCAGCGGGGCGTCGCCGTTATGCGAGCGGTAGGCGGTGAACATGTAGCAGCCCAGGGCAGTGCCCTCTGCCGCGGCGGCAAGGTCGATCCGGGACAGCGTCGTGATCGCTCGAGAGGTGCCCGACAGCGCGCGCGATGCGGCCCCGGCGGCGCGACGTACTTGCTCGCCGCTGGGCTTGCCGTTGACCTCGCCCAGGCCGGTGGCGACAAGCAGCGGAGCACCGATGGCTCGACGGGTTGGCACCTTGATCACTTCATCGGCCTTGCCGCGCGCTCCCAGCACTTTCAGCACGTCGATGAGCGCACCGTCGAACGCCGCGTCGACCTCCTCGTTGCCCGGTAAAAGGTGGGGGCCGTCCTCGCCGTACACGGTCCCCACCACGAGAGCATCGACGGTCGCGGTGATCACCGAGGCATCGGTGAGGCGCAGCGTCGGGGTGGTCACGGTGATCTCCTCGCTAATCCGACGGATTGGGACGCGTTGGGCAGGTCGCCATGGCAACCACCCTGGAAGGTAGCGTTCCATAGCCGTGACTCCCGATCTGCACCGCGGACCCCTGCACGCCGTGCACGTCAAGGCTGGCGCCACCCTGGGTACCTTCGGCGGTTGGGAAATGCCCATCAGCTACCACGGCGGGGGTGTCGTCGCCGAGCACACCGCGGTGCGTGAGGCGGTAGGCATTTTCGACGTCACGCATCTCGGCAAGATCGTGATCGCTGGTCCGGGGGCTGCGGACTTCGTCAACTCATGCCTCACCGCGGACCTGGCCAAGATCAGGCCAGGACAGGTCCAATACACCTTGTGCTGCGCACAAGACGGTGGGGTAGTAGACGATCTGATCGCCTACCTGATCAGTGGCGATGAGGTGTTCTGCGTACCGAACGCGGCCAACGCGGCGCCAGTGGCGCGCCGGCTTGCTGCTGCGGCGCCACCGGCAATCACCGTGACCGACATGCATGATCAGTATGCAGTGCTCGCCGTGCAGGGACCGCGTTCGGCTGATCTGCTCAGCGCCGTGGGATTGCCGGTGGGCAATCTGAGCTACCTGAGTTTCATCGACGCCGAGCACGCCGGTGTGCCGGTGCGGTTAGGTCGTACCGGCTACACCGGCGAGCGTGGCTATGAGCTGTTCCCGCCCTGGGATTACGCATCCGATTTGTGGAACGCCTTGCTGGCTGCCGCCGACCCGCTCGGGGGCCGGGCATGTGGCCTCGGCGCCCGGGATACTTTGCGTACCGAGATGGGTTACCCCCTCCATGGCCAGGACATCGGTCCGGATATCACCCCGCTAGAGGGTGGCTTGTCCTGGGCGATCGGCTGGCAGAAGCCGGCTTTCTGGGGACGTGATGCACTGCTTGCCGAGCGTGACGCCGGACCATCGCGCCGGCTGCGGGGGCTGCGTGCGGCCACGCGCGGGGTGCCCCGGGCGCACATGGCGGTGCGATCTGCGGCGGGTGCGCCAGTCGGGGAGACCACCTCCGGGACCTTCTCCCCAACCCTGCGCACCGGTATCGCACTGGCGCTGCTCGACGCCACTGTGCGGCCCGGCACAACCGTTCAGGTTGATGTGCGGGGCCGCGCGCTGCCCTGCGAGGTGGTGAAGCCACCGTTTGTGCCCTCACACGTGCGCTCATGAGCGATTCGGCGCTATAGCACCGTGAAGCATCTGTGCGCACCGACGGCGCGCGCAACCGTGGGGGTGGCGCGCTGCTCGACCAGGATAAGAGCCGAGCCACCGAATCCGCCGCCGGTCATCCGAGCGCCCAACGCCCCTGCGGCGCAGGCAGCATCGACCACGTCGTCCAGCTCCGGACTGGAAACTTCCAGGTCATCGCGCAACGAGGCGTGCGAGGCGTTCAACAACGGCCCGATGTCGCCGATCCGGCCAGCCTCCAGCAGGGCGACGACCGCCTGCACCCGGGTGATCTCGCTCACCACATGCCGTGCGCGCCGGCGCAGCACCGGATCGGTGAGCTCAGCGATCCGGTGCGATGCCGCCTCCCGGAGGTTAGGGACCCCCAGCGCGGCAGCGGCCAGCTCGGCGCTGCGGCGGCGCTCGGCGTACTCGCCATCGACGATCCGGTGTGGTGCTCCGGTGTCGGCGACGAGCAGGTTGAGACCAGCTGCGCGGAGATTCAGCGGCAAATGCCTCATCGTGTGGTCCCGGCAATCGAGTAGCAGGGCATGCTCTGGGATGCAGCACAGCGAAGCAAGCTGATCCATCCCTCCAGTTGGCGCTCCGACGACTTCGTTCTCGGCGCGGCGGCACGCCGCGGCAAGCTGCGCGCGCCCGGCGGTAGTCGCGGCCAGCCCAAGCCCGCAGAGGGCATCCACGGCCAGCGAGACCGCGCATTCCAGGGCGGCAGAGGAGGCCAGCCCGGCCCCCGGTGGCACCGACTCCCCGACGAGCAGGTCCAGCCCCCCGGCGGGAGCGCCGAGTGCCCACATCACGCCGGCTGGGTAGGCGGCCCAGCCGGGCGGATGGCCGGGACCGACCGTGTCAATAGCGCCGTCCCACGGCTGCGCATCGCGATGCCATGAACGGAGCCGTAGCTTGCCGTCGTCCCGGGACGCTGCAGCCACCACGGTGCAATGCGGCAGTGCTAGCGGCAAACACAGCCCGCCCGCGTAGTCCACATGCTCGCCGATCAAGTTCACTCGACCCGGGGACGCCCACACACCGTGCGGGTCGCGGTGGAACGCGGCGCGGAAGGCGGCGCGAAGCGAGCTGTTCACGTCAGGGACCGCAGCCGCCGCGCGATCCGCTCGGGGGTGGTGTCGTTGAGCCAGACCCCGACCCCGGACTCCGACCCGGCGAGGTACTTGAGCTTTCCTGCGGCGCGGCGCACGGAGAACAGTTGAAGGTGTAGCCGGACCAGGTCCCGTCCGGGGCCGATCGGAGCCTGGTGCCAGCCTGCGACGTAGGGCACCGGCCCGGGGTCGCCCTGGTCGGCGAAAAACTTGTCCAACCGTTGCAGCATCGCTGGATAAAGTGTGGCGAGCTCGGAGCGTTCCGCGCTGTCCAGGCTGGCGAGATCGGGCACGGCGCGGTGCGGCAGCAGGTGCAGCTCCACCGGCCATCGTGCGGCGGCGGGCACGTACGCCGTCCAGGATGTGCCTTGATATACCACCCGCAGGCCGGCTCTCAATTCGGCGGTAAGCATGTCCGCGAACAGATCGCGCCCCGTGCGGTCGCGGTGCGCCGCCGCCTGGGCCACCAGCCGTTCGGTGCGCGGTGGCACAAACGGGTACGCGTAGATCTGGCCGTGCGGATGATGCAGCGTCACCCCGATTTCGGCACCGCGATTTTCAAAGCAGAAAACCTGCCTCACCTGCGTCATGGCAGATAAGGCACGGGTACGGTCAACCCAGGCCTCGATCACCGTCGCTACCCGATGCGGGGTCAGTTCGGCGAAGGAGGTGTTGTGCGCACTGGTAAAGCAGATCACCTCGCAGCGGCCGACCGCGGGGCATTGCGGCCATAGCGGATCCCCATCGAGCCACGCCGGCACCGGACCCGCGGTTGCGATCATGCTGGGATACTGGTTGTCGAATACCACCACGTCGTAGTCATCGGCGGGAATCTCGGTCAATGCCCCAGGCCGGCTCGGGCACAGCGGGCATTGTGCCGCCGTAGGAAGGTGTGTGCGGTCCATACGGTGCGGAGCAAAAATGACCCATTCTCCAGTGAGCACATCGCGGCGCATGGTGGGTTGAGCCTGACCAGCAGGTAGGTCCCGGGAGTCATGGAGGGCCCGGGTTGCCATGCCTGATACGTACGGTTCACGGTCGTCGTAGTACGCCAACGCGCGACCATCAGCCAGGCGAGTACGGGTGGTCCTGATCAAGGTGCGCAGCTCGGTCACGCGAGTCAGCATGGCGCACAATCAAATAGTGGGACGTCCTACCATTTCGGCATCCGAGAGGATACCGTGCTGCTCATGAGCGCCACGCCAGCCTTCGTCCGACTGCCACACCCTTCGCCGATGCCACCGCAACGGCGGGCGGAGATTCTGGCCGCACCCGGTTTCGGCCGGTACTTCACCGACCACATGGTGGACATCTGCTGGACTGCGGGCCGCGGTTGGCATGACGCTCACGTTGGCCCGTATCGGGCTCTGACCATCGATCCAGCCACCATGGTGCTGCACTACGGGCAGGCCATTTTCGAGGGTCTCAAGGCTTACCGCCAGCCTGACGGCACCGTGTCCTGTTTCCGGCCGCTGGCCAACGCCGCCCGGCTGCGCTCCTCGGCTCGGCGGGTAGCAATGCCGGAACTGCCTGACGAGCTTTTCCTCGGATCGCTGTGTGAGCTGGTGCAAGCCGATGTCGACTGGGTTCCCGCTGCTGGCGGGGAAGAGTCGCTGTACCTGCGACCCATGCTGTTTGCCACCGAGGTGGGCCTGGGCATGCGGCCCTCAGCTACCTACCGTTACCTACTCATCGCTTCACCGGCTGGGCCGTATTTCCGCAACGGGCTGGAGCCGGTCAGTGTGTGGTTGTGCACCGAGTACGTCCGGGCCGCGCCCGGTGGCACTGGAGCAGTCAAGTTCGCTGGGAACTACGCTGCCTCACTGGTGGTCCAGCAGCAGGCCCTCGATCACGGTTGCGACCAGGTGGTGTGGCTCGATGCGGTCGAGCGCCGCTGGGTGGAGGAGATGGGCACCAACAATTTGTGCTTCGTCTTTGGTGAAGGGCCGCGGGCCCGGCTGGTGACTCCGGAACTCACTGGTGCCTTGCTTCCTGGCATCACCCGCGATTCCTTGCTCATCTTGGCTCAGGACCACGGGCTGGCCGTCGAAGAACGGCGAATCTCTACCGAAGAATGGGAAAAGGGTGTTCAGACTGGCGACATCACGGAGGTCTTCGGTTGTGGTACCGCTGCGGTGATCACTCCTGTCGGCCGGGTCGCCTACGCCGGTGGCGAGTTCATGATCGGTGATGGTGCTCCCGGCCCGATCACCACCCAGCTCCGGGCTTCCCTCACCGCCATCCAGCGCGGCGCCGCCCCCGACCCCCACCACTGGATGGTCCCAGTCACCTGATCAGTGATCACCCTGCTGCCGACGGGGGAGGCCTATTGGCGCTTGGGCGACGCTCGACCCCTATGTCGCTTCGGACTAGGCGACGGGCATCGGGTTAGGCCAAGGCGCAGATGGTGAGGATGATCGTGGTGGTCAGTTCGCTGGTGGCGCCAAGGACATCGCCGGTGACGCCGCCCAAGCGGCGGCGGGTATGCGCGGACAGTGTCACCACGACGAGCGCAGCGACGGCGACCGCCAACGTGCCTTGCCAGGCGCGGCCGGGCACTGCCAGCAGGCCACCGGCCAGCAGGATGGCAAACCAGGCCACGGGTACCGCGAGGGGCTGGCTACCGGCTACCAACGCCCCCAAGCCTGCTGGCCGGGCCGCTGGCACCCCCCGGCGGGCGCACCATCCGAAGGCGGCCCGCCCCGCGATCAGGGCCAGTACCACCGGGATCAGCCGGCCAGCCTGCGCGAGCGTTCCCAGTGCCGCGGCCTGCGTAGCCAGTACCAACACCAGGGCGACCACGGCGAACGGGCCGCACGAGCCCTCCCGCATCACCTCCAACGCCCGCTGGGTGCCTCCGTAGCAGCCTAGCCCGTCGGCAGTGTCGGCTAGCCCGTCTAAATGCATCGCGCGCGTACATCCAGCCAGCGACGCCACCACGACCAGTCCGGCTAGCAGCGGTGGCGCACCCAGCGAATGAAGGGCGGCCAGCAGTCCGGCAGCCAGCACACCCAACGCGGCACCGACCACGGGCGCCCAGTACAGCGCCCGGCGGGCGGCCCCGAAATCCACGTCGGCCGGCGTTCCCACCGGGAAGACCGTTAGCCAGGACAACGCCAGCCGCAAGCCCCGCGGTCGCCGGCTCACGTTGCCGGCTGTGGAGCACCTACCGGCCCGGACACGCCGGCGTCGGCGAAGGTGGCCATCTCGGCCAGAATGCGGACCGCCATCTGCACCAGCGGTAGCGCGGCAAGTGCCCCGGAGCCCTCACCCAGCCGCATACCCAGTTCGAGGATGGGTTCGAGCTCCAGATGTTGCAGGGCCAGCGTGTGCGCCGGTTCGACGGAGCGATGCCCGGCCACCCACCATTGCCGCGCTCCGGGCGCCATGTCCTCAGCGAGCATCGCCGCTGCTCCGACGACCACTCCGTCGAGGATCACCGGGGTGCGCCGGGCCGCGGCCTGGGCAAGAAAGGCAGCCATCGCAGCAATATCGGCACCGCCTACGGTCCGCAGCAGCGCCACGGGATCACTCACCACCGGGCGGGCTCGACGCAACGCATCTCGGATCGCAGCAGCCTTGCGCATCCAGCCGGCATCGTCGATGCCAGTGCCCCGGCCTACCACTGCCACTGGCTCTGCTCGGGTGAGTGCAGCCACCAGCACAGCGGCGGGCGTGGTGTTGCCAATCCCCATGTCGCCTGCGATCAGCAGGTCGGCGCCCCGATCGATCTCCTCGTCGGCAACCATCACTCCGGCATCCAGCGCCTGGATGACTTCGACGTCGGTCAGCGCATCCTCCAGGTGAATAGCACCACCGCCTCGGCGGACCTTGTGCCTCGTGACCAGTGGGGGCGTGGCAGCCACAGCGGGATCGCAGTCCACGGCCACGTCGACCACCCGCACGGTGGCCCCGCTCGCCGTTGCCAGCACGTTCACCGCCGCCCCTCCGCTGAGGAAGTTGGCCACCATCTGCTGGGTGACCTCGCTCGGATAAGCGGACACGCCGTGTGCGGCAACGCCGTGGTCCGCGGCGAAGACCACGACTTGCGGCCGGACGAACGCATGCGGGGGGCACACCCCCTGACACGCGGTCGCCCACACTCCCAGTTCCTCAAGCCGACCCAGCGAACCGGCGGGTTTGGTCAGTTGCTCATGACGGGCCACGGCTTGGCGGTGGGCTTGCTGGTCGGGTGGCATGATCGTCGGGAACTTCACGCGGCTCTCCTGGTGCTCGGTATCCGCTCGCGTGGCCCATCTTCGTCCCTTCCCGTGGCCAGTGTGGCTGTGCAGGGTGCTGATGGAGGGGAGCGTCAACGCAACGTGAGGGGTAGGCCCGCCACTACCAGCACGACCTCCTGGCAGACGGCGGCGAGCTGCGCGTTGAGCGCACCCAGCTCGTCACGGAACAGTCGCCCCGCGTGGGTGGCTGGGACCACACCGAGCCCCACTTCGGCGCTGACTATCACCAACCGCGCCTGGCAGGCCGCCACCGCCGACACCAGCTCACCGCAGCGAGCGCGGCAAATGGAAATTGCCGCTTGATCGTTCCACGCGCCGGCGTCGTCCAGCTCTCCGGCCAGCCAGGTTGCGATGTCATCGATCAGCACCGGCACCGCACCGGCGTTGCGTAGCGCGCTAGCTAGGTCGGCAGGCTCGACAGTGCGCCAACCCGAGGGTCGGCGGGCTGCATGCGCGGCGATCCGGGCATCCCACTCAGCGTCGCCGGGCCTGCGGCGAGCGGTTGCCAGGTAACACACCACGGGCTCCTGTAGTAAGCCCTCCGCGTACGCCGACTTGCCTGAGCGTGCGCCGCCAAGCACCAGCGTCTGCATCAGCCAGACGCTACCGTCGGATTGCCCGAGGAGCTTAGGGCAGCATGCAATACCGCTCGACGGCTGGGAAGCGTGGTCAGACGCTGTTACGGGACGGGGTCACCGGGATTGACGCGCGGCTTGGGAACCCGCATCCGGCGTAGTTGGGTAGCCCTGGTCATGGCATAAAACGCCAGGCTTGTCCCGGATTCCGATGCTTTGGGAAACCGCTCGCGGACCCGTCGGGTGACGATCCGGCCCAGCAGCACGCCTTCGATGATGATCGCCACCAGCATCAGCATGGACACCAGCGAGCCGTATGACTGCACGATCGGCGGCATCAGCATCATCACGATCACCAGCAGAGCCAGCGGCATGAAAGCACCGGCAAGGTGGCGTCGCGAGTCCACAAGATCCCGGACGTAGGCCTTGACCGGACCTCGGTCGCGTGGCAACAGGTACTTCTCGTCCCCGGCGAGCATGCGTTCGCGGCGCTGGGCGGCGGCATTGCGGCGCTCTTCTTTCGAGCCCCGCATCCGGGCCAGGGCTTCGCGCTGCGTGCGCGGAGGCGGTGGAGCGGGACCGCGCTTGCGGCCCTCTGCTTCGCGGCGGCTCGGGGTCGGCTTGCCCTTGCCGGTGGTGCGGGTCGGTGGACTCGTCTCCACGGCAGGCTCCGGACCAGCATCGGGGGTGCCGGAGTTGGTGTTGCCGCGCAGGAACCTCACAGTGCCCAGCCTAGAGGTAATGGGCGCGCGCCTAAGGCCGCAGGTCAATATGCCACCATCGGATACTACGGAATCATCCGTCGACTGCGGGCGTTCGCGTAGAGTGGGCACCGGCGTCCGTGCCTAGCACAGATATTCAGGGGAGAACCATGACCGTCGAGAACGCCGCCAGCACTCAGGTGCCTACGCACGGTGTCGAGCTGACCGACGCCGCCGCCGCCAAGGCCAAAGCGTTGCTCGACCAAGAAGGCCGCAACGACATGAACCTGCGTATCGCCGTGCAACCAGGGGGTTGTGCTGGGCTGCGTTACCAGCTGTTTTTCGATGAACGCACGCTTGATGGCGATGCCAAGCGCGACTTCAACGGCCTCGGTGTGGTGGTCGACCGGATGAGTGCGCCGTACCTGCAGGGCGCCGTTATCGACTTCGTCGACACCATCGAGAAGCAGGGCTTCACCATCGACAACCCCAACGCTGGGGGCTCGTGCGCCTGCGGCGATTCGTTCAACTAGAAAACCCCAGGGTCTGCTCGGGCTGCCCGCCCAGGTAATCCGGCGTGTCGGGCGCCGATGCGTAGTGTGTCGCTAGCAGGTGCCCGGCGGTTAGACCTGTACCGGATAGCGTGGTTCGGGCACGGCGGGCACGATCCGCTGTTCGATGAAAATGCCGTGCCACAGCATGAACACCACCAAGGCCCAAATCCGCCTGCTGTAGTCCCGTGGACCTGCGCGGTGTTCATCGAGCATCCGGTGCACGGCGGCCAAGTCGAGAAACTCCCCGGTGCCCGAGCCATCGACAATGCCGCGGGCCCAGTCGTGCAGGTCCTTACGCAGCCAGTGCCGGATCGGCACGGGAAAGCCCAACTTGGGTCGGTTCAGCACGTGCGCGGGCACAATATCGCGCAGGGCTTGGCGCAGGGCATGCTTCGTCGTCTCCCGAGTGATCTTCTCGTGCAGCGGGATGGTCGATGCCACCTGGAACACCCCTGGATCAAGGAAAGGCACTCGCAGCTCAAGCGAATTCGCCATGGTCATCTTGTCGGCCTTCACCAGGATGTCGCCGCGTAACCAGGTAAATAGGTCGACGTGTTGCATGCGTGCCACCGGATCCCAACCGGTCGAGGCTGCATACGGTGCCGCCGTGACGTCGGCGTGGGACACGTTCGGGTTGTACCCGCGCATCACTTCCCGGAGCTGTTCGTCCCGGAAAATCCGCGCGTTACCGTAGTAACGTTGCTCTAGCGTCAGCGCACCGCGACGTAGCAGGTCCTTACCGCGGATACCCTCCGGAATCCGGCTGGAAATTCGCCCCAGGGTGCGGCGCAGGCCACCGGGTACCTTTTCGAATGCCGCCAGCGACAGCGGTTCCCGATAGATGGTGTAGCCGCCGAAGAGTTCATCAGCACCCTCCCCGGATAGCACCACCTTGACATGTTCCCTGGCTTCCCGGGCAATGAACCACAGCGGCACCAGCGCGGGGTCGGCCACCGGGTCGTCGAGATACCAGACGATCAGTGGCAGCGCGTCGGCCAGCTCGCTGGCCGAGACGGTACGGATGACGTGCCGGACGCCGATGGCGGCGGCCGACTCTGCCGCCACATCGACCTCGGAATAACCCTCCCGTTCGAAGCCAGTTGTGAAGGTGATCAGGTCCGGATTGTGTTCGCGGGCCAGGGCGGCGATGGCCGTGGAGTCGATCCCACCGGACAGGAAGGCGCCGACGGTGACGTCGGCTCGCATGTGCTTGGCCACCGAGTCACGCATCGCCGCGGCGATCTCGTCGTACAGCGCCTGCGACTCGGCCTCGGAGCGGATACGACGGGGCCGGAAATCGGGATAAAAATACCGCTGGGTAGTCAGCTGGCCGCCGGGGGAGAGGGTAAACGACGTGCCCGACTCGATACGGTTGATTCCGGTGTGCAACGACGCCGGTTCAGGCACGTACTGCAAGGTCAGGTAGTGCTGAAGTGCACGCCGGTCGACATCCATTGATACGCCCAGCGAAGGGCCCATCTCCAACAGGCTCTTCTTCTCGCTGGCGAAGGCCACCCCGCCCGGCCCGGCGCAGCTGAACAACGGCTTGATCCCGAATGGATCGCGGGCACCGAACAGAACCCGGGATTGCGCGTCCCAGATCACGAACGCGAACATCCCGCGAAATCGCCGCACAGCAGCGGGGCCGAAGTGGTGGTATGCCGCAAGAACCACCTCGGTGTCGCCTGCTGTGAGGAAGTTCACCTCATAGGGTTCGTGCTGCAGTTCGTCGCGGAGCTCGATGTAGTTGTAGATCTCTCCGTTGAACAGGATCGTGTACCGGTCAGGAGCCTCCGGCGGACCCCAGCGCAGCGGTTGATGCGAGCGTTCGATGTCGATGATGGACAGCCGGTTGAAACCGAACACCACGTCGCGGTCGTGCCAGGTCCCGGTTTCATCGGGTCCGCGATGCCGCTGGCAGCGCAACGCTGCGGTGACGTCGGCCACCCGCTGCGCCGCATCCTGCTGCGCGGTCAGTAGTCCCACCAACCCGCACACCTGCGTGTCCTCCCATCGCAACCGACCTCGCCACTAGGCCATCGGCTAAGCAAATCTCGCTTAACAAGCCTCCGGCGGCCCAGTATGGCCCCAGGCACGCCGGGCTATTCCTGCCCCGGCCGAGCTTGCCTCGTAGCGCTGGGTTAGGCTCGGGGGCGGTGGGCTGGCTATCCGCGTCGAGTCAACGAGCGCGTCGGGATCAACGAGGAGGAACAGGCGTGATCGGCGTGGTCGGTTCTCGTGCGGTGCGGCTCCTGAAGGTCGCCGCATTGGTTGCGATGACGGCCGTGGTTTGCACGGGGTGCTCGGTATATCAGGTCTTCGCGTTCGGTTGGCCGCAGGGGGTCACCCCGCAGGCCGAGCGGATGCGGTCGCTGTGGATCTGGGCGGTCGTGGCCGCATTGGCCGTCGGGGCAGTCGTCGCAGGACTCATCATGTGGACGGTCGCCCGGCACCGCAAACGCTCCGACGAGATGCCCCGGCAGTTTCAGTACAACTTGCCGTTAGAAATCATTTACACCGTTATCCCCTTCGTGATCGTCTCCGTACTGTTCTACTACACCGTAACTGCGCAGAATTTTGTCAACACCAAGGTTGATAATCCCGATCTGAGAGTACGGGTGGTCGCCTTCCAGTGGAACTGGGAATTCCAGTACCTCCAGGATCGGCCCGGCGGAAACGGGACCTACCAGGTACGACGGACCGATGACGGGGAACCTTTGTCTACCGTCGGCTCGTCTACCACTATCCCGCTGCTTGTGGTGCCGACCGATCGCGTAGTCGAGTACCGCATCGAATCCACGGATGTGGTGCACTCGTTCTACATTCCCGATTTCTTGTTTAAGCGCGACGTCTTCCCTTACCCGGAAAAAAATGACACCGACAACGTATTTCAGACCACGGTGCAACGTGAAGGAGCCTTCGTCGGTCGCTGCGCTGAATTGTGCGGGACTTACCACGCGATGATGAACTTCGAGATGAGAGCGTTGCCCCCGGATCTGTTCGATCGCTATATGGCTTTGCGGGCCCAGACCAACCCACTTACCCATCGTGCATACACCGCGGGAGAAGCCCTCGCGCAGTTGAACTGCGGTGAGCTGTGCACGCCGCAAGCGGTGACGACCACGCCATTTGACACCGACCGCACTGCCCGCGAGATCCGCCAGTCGCGGGGAGGCCATTAAACCTTTGGTATGAGACGGTCTGGGGCCAGGCTGGAGAGCGAGGCAGCACCATGAGGGTCGAGGCGCGAATCTTCGAGATTCTGACCGCATTTTTCTTTATCTCCGCCGCGATCTATGGGCTGTGGTCGCATGGTGAGGCAGTCGGGTCGGTTGCGATCACTTTGACTGGCGGGTTGACGTTCATCGTGGGGACCTACTTCCGGTTCGTCTCTCGCCGAGTCCGAATGCGGCCTGAGGACAACACCGAGGCTGAAATCTCTGACGGTGCCGGCGAACTGGGTTTCTTCTCGCCCGGCAGCTACTGGCCGTTCGGGATGGCGCTGGCCGCGAGCGTGGTCGGTTACGCCCTGGCCCTGAACCAGTGGTGGATGGTTGCCATCGGTCTTGCGCTAGTGATCGGCACAGTCTGCGGGCTGGTCTTCGAATACCACCTCGGCCCAAAGCCGGAGTGAGCAACTGCCTTGCTAGTAGAGGCTGTTCGAAGCAAAGCCGTTGTTAGGGAACGCCCAGTCGCTGGTAAAGGTGTTGAGCGCGCTTGTCGACGGTGGAGTACGCCGAGTGCCAGCAGTTGACCGATCCGCTGCGACGCGGTCGAGTAGGTTTCGGATGGCGATGCTGCCGGTGCCTCAGGGCGTAGCGCTGCTGGAGGGCAGTCAAGCATCTGTAGATCACCGAGGCGACCTGGTACCGGGGCGTAAACCAGCACGGCGGGATGAAGAGCGAGAACGCCAAGCGGCTTAAGGAGCCTGGAGAGGCGAGCAGAAGTCGCTGTCCGCGGGTGTTACAGGGCGCAGCATGACGGTGGTGAAGTCGAGTCACCCGAGAACTGAGGGTTGACCGGCAACTGGGTTTTCAGCCAAGCGCGCTGGTCCTGCATGAGACAGCCACTAGCTGTTGGTGCCGCGGCTCGTCAGCTGTTGGTGCCGCGGCTCGTCGTCCGGCGAAGGTCAGCAATTCGCCGCAGGCGGCGTGCGCAACAGACGCTTCAGCCTGGCCAAGCCGCCAGCGCGGTCGAGTGCCGGACCCGCTGGCGGCTTGGCCAGGGCGTTAGTCGCTGGGCTGTTGCGGGCGACCTGCCAGCTTCCGGCCCGAACCGTCGGCGGTGCCGTCGCCGTTTCCGGATTCGTGACGTGCCCGCTCCAGTGCCCTTGTCTCAGCTGCCGGATCAGGCCGGAATATCGACCCGGGTACCGGAGATCCCGCCGAGCCCAGTTGGTTCATCCGCTTGGGCACCCGCGCCCCCTGGTACTCCAGCGGGATGGGATGGCCGTGGTCATCGACCTCACCGAGAGGCTGATGCACCTCGATGAACTCCCCGTGCGGCAGCCGCTTGATGATGCCTGTCTCGATTCCGTGCTCAAGGATTGCCCGGTCTGCGCGCTGCAGCCCGAGGCAGATACGGTAGGTGACGTAGTAGGCAATTGGCGGCAGCAACAGCATGCCGATGCGGCCCGCCCATGTGGTGGCATTGAGCGAGATATCGAACGTGTAGGCGATCACGTCGTTGCCGCCGGAGAGCAGCAAGATAAACATGAACGAGATCGCCATCATGCCTAATCCGGTTCGCACCGGAACGTCTCGAGGGCGCTGCAGCAAGTTGTGGGAGGCGTTGTCCTTGGTGAGCTTCCGCTCGATCGCCGGATAGGCGAACGCCAAGCCGAACATGATGGCGGGGATCACCATCGTCGGCCAGAACGACGCGGGGATCATGTAGTTGCCGAGGTAGATCTCCCAAGCCGGCCATAGCCGGGTGGAACCATCCAGCCAACCCACGTACCAGTCGGGCTGTGAGGCGGCCGAGACTTGAGACGGGTTGTAGGGACCGAAGTTCCAGATTGGGTTGATCTGGAACAACCCTGCCATGAGGCAGATCACCCCTATGTTCGTCAGGGCGAATCCGGTGGCCTTGGTTGCAAAGACCGGCAAGATACGCACCCCGACCACATTGCGTTCAGTCCGCCCCGGCCCGGGGAACTGAGTGTGCTTTTGGTACCAGACGAGCCCGAGATGCACCGCGATCAGCGCAACCAGGATGCCCGGGATGAGCAGCACGTGGATGATGAAGAATCGGGGGATGATCAGCGTGCCCGGGAACTCGCCGCCGAATATGGCCCAGTGCGCCCAAGTACCGATGATCGGCGGCGACATTGTGATTGCGGAGATGATCCGCAGCCCCGTGCCGGACAGCAGGTCATCAGGCAGTGAGTAACCGGTGAGCCCCTCAAGCCCGGCCAGCAGCGCGATGGCAACACCGATCGCCCAGTTTGTTTCCCGCGGTTTGCGGAAAGCGCCGGTGAAGAACGTGCGGAACATGTGGGCCACGATGGCCGCGACGAATAGCAGTGCTGCCCAGTGATGCACTTGGCGGATAAACAACCCACCACGGACATCGAAGGACAGTTCCAAAGTCGACGCGTACGCCCGGGACATCTCGATCCCGCGGAGGTTCGAGTAGACGCCGTTGTACTTGACCTCCTCCATGGAGGGGTCGAAAAACAACGTCAGGTATGTCCCGGACAGCAGCAGCACGATGAAGGTATTCAGCGCGATCTCGCCGAGCATGAACGACCAGTGCGTCGGGAAGACCTTGTTGATCTGCCGGCGCAGACCGGGGGCTAGGTGAAACCGCTGATCCAGCTCGTCGGCTGCCTTGCCCGCCCGCCCGGTGAGGCTAGCGGAGTTAGCGGCGGAGTTGGCCGGCGTGGAAGGCGTCGACATCGTGCTCATGACCTCCGTTCCCAGAACGCTGGTCCCACGGGCTCGATGAAGTCGCCCTTGGCGTAGAAGTATCCCTCATCGTTGACGTCGATATGCAGCTGAGGCAAGGCTCGGGTAGCCGGACCGAAGATCGGTTTCGCGTACTCCAACATGTCGAACTGGGACTGATGGCAGGGGCACAACAGCCGCGCTGTCTGGGCCTCGTAGAGGGACGCGGGGCAGCCCAGGTGCGTGCAGATCTTGGAATACGCGTAGAAGTCGCCGTAGTGGAAGTTAACCTGACCCTTGCGCTGGATTACCCGGGCGGCCTGCTCAGGGTGCAAGCGGATGAGCATGACCGGGCTGTCGGAGGCTCGCATCGCTTCTTGAGCTTCTTGCTCGGTCCACGACCGCTTGTAGGGGAAGACGGTCGCGATGCTGCCGGCAGCCAGGTCTTCGGGCCGTGCCAGGGTGACCTGTTCGGAGTCGTAGCGCAGGAACACGGGTTCACCGTTGTCCGAGTGCCAGGGCGTCACCCACAGCGCGGCCTTATCCCCGCCCTTCCACGGATTGCGTACCAGGCCACCGAGAGCGAAAACTCCCAACCCGGCGCCGAGGACCAGCCCTCCGATCCCGGCCGCGCGCTTGATGAGTGATCGCCGTGCGATGCCGCTGCTGACCCCTGAGTCGACCAGGATCGCGCCCACCGTGGCTCGGTCAACGTCCGAAGACCCACCCATATGGCGGTCTTGCACCGCCATCTCATGCGGTAGCAGGTTACGGGCGTAGGTGATCGTCCCGGCACCTACGGCGAAGACCGCCAATCCGAGCAGCACGCCGATGATTGGCGTGTAGAGCTGGTAAAGCATGTGCTGGTTTCCTGGGCCGCCGGGCGGAGCATATTGGAAAGGCCAGAACAGGTAGGCGGCTAAGAATCCCAGCCCGGCCAGGGCTGCGAGGAAAAACCACCTTGCGACTGCGCGTTCGGTGCGCTTCTCAGCCCGGGTGCCCGGCACCGGGAATGGATCTTCCCGGTGCACGATGGTCACGCCGTCCAGCGCAGAGCCCAACCTGACCAGATCTTCGCGGCTGGCTGTCGACAAGTCGGCGTCATTGGGCAGCTGCGGTCCACCGGCAGATCCACGCTGGGCACTCATGCCTTCGCTCCGATCCACAGGGTGACTCCCACCAGCGCGGCGATCCCAACGATCCACGCGATAAAGCCTTCGGGCACCGGCCCGAACCCGCCGAGCGCGTAGCCACCCGGATTGTTGTGCTCCTTGCTGAAGGAGTCCACGTAGGCGATGATGTCGCGCTTGTCCTGAGGAGTGAGCTGCCGATCGGAGAATCGCGGCATGCTTTGCGGCCCGCTGACCATCGCGGTGTAGATCTGCTTGTCATTCACACCCCTGATGGCGGGTGCGTACTTACCGGAGGACAGCGAGATACCGCGACCGGTGAAGTTGTGACAGGACGCACAGTTAAGGCGGAACAATTCGCCTCCGCGGGCGGGATCCCCGCCCGCGAGACTGTCTTTAGGCACCTCGGGCCCACCGCCGTTGGCTTGGACGAAGGCGCCCAGAGCGTCGATCTCCTGCGGGCTGTACTGGACCGGCTTTTCGGATATCTGCGCCTCTTGGCGGGACGCGGGCATCCGTCCGGTGGAGACCTGGAAGTACACCGCGGCCTCGCCGACACCGATCAGGCTTGGGCCACGGCCTTGCACGCCCTGAAGATTGGTGCCGTGACAGCTGATGCAGGCGTTGTTGTAAAGCTGCTCGCCCTGGCGTACCAGCGCGGGATCAACCTGAGCGTGCGCTGTCTGCGGTTGTGGCGCGAATATCACATACAGCCCGCCTGCGGCCAACAATGCGACGCCGAGTGCCAATATCCGTGACCATCGGCGACGCGCAGAGCTGCGCCGTCCCTGCTTCCTAGCCGGGCCCGATGACCTGCTAGGGATCGATCCGCTGGCGCCCGGTTGGGCGTCGGGTATGGCGCTGGTCATCGGTCTCGGCTACCCCCGCTAATTGTCTTCTTCGGCGTTAGTTGTTCAGGCTGACGTCTTGGCGCGGCTCGGTGCTAGGGCAAGAAGTAGATGGTGGCGAAGAGACCGATCCATACCACATCAACGAAATGCCAGTAGTACGACACGACGATCGCGGCGGTAGCTTGCGCTGGGGTGAACTTGCTGAGCGTGGTCCGGATCATGAGGACGATGAACGCGATCAACCCGCCGGTCACGTGCAAGGCGTGGAAGCCGGTGAGGAGGTAGAACACGGTGCCGTAGGCCTGCGACGGGATCGTCAGATGCTCTTCAGTGATGAGGTTGTGGTACTCATTGGCAGCACCGAGTACGAAGAACAGACCCATGACGAAGGTGATCGAGTACCAGAGCCTTAGCCCGAATACATCACCCTGTTCGGCCTTGAAGACCCCCCACTGGCAGGTGAACGATGACGCAACCAGGACGATCGTGATCACCAATGCGTAGGGTATGTCGAGGTGAATCGGCTCCCCGGTCACCACATTGATCGGTGGCCACGGCCCATCGTGCTGGGCCTTCACCGTGAAGAACATCGCGAAGAGGCCGGCGAAGAACATCAACTCACTCGACAACCACACGATGGTGCCAACGCTGACCATGTTCGGTCGGTTGAGCGAGTGCACCCGCTGGCTGATGGAGGGGCCTGCCAGGCTTGACGAGGTCACGCTGAGCATTATGACTAAGGGTGCCGACGCAGGCTGGACCGGGGGCAACCGACACCGCCAGGAGAGACAGTTCGGTCCTGGTGTCTGGCTCAGGCGGCGTTACGCGGGGCCGCATCCTAGCACCTAACGTCAAGGCGACGCCGCCTCACATTGCCGAGCAATTGTCCGTATACCATCGTGTGCCACTGGCATGAAGGCCGCACCCGGCCGATGTGCAGTCGATGTACCCCAGGCTGGTGTCCGCACGGACTCGGATAGCAGCCGAACGTGGAGCAACACGGACAACAGCTACGTCGAACAGCAGCTACATCGAACAGCGAGGCCTTGGAACGCCAGGGAATACCAGATGAACGATGCGAGTGACGCCACCACCGTGCTGGTATTCAGCCACCGGCCACAGGTGCGTGAGGCGATTATCAATGCCGTCGGACGGCGTCCCGCGCCCGACCTAGGCCGCCTGCGGTATGTGGAAGCCAGCACGATCGACGAGGTGCTGGCCGAGGTCGATGCGGGCCGAATCGACCTGGCCATTCTCGACGGCGAGGCGCAACCCACTGGTGGCATGGGGCTGTCTCGGCAGCTGAAGAACGAGATTGCGAACTGCCCCCCGATCATCGTGTCGGTGCAGCGCCGGGATGATCGGTGGTTGGCGGTCTGGTCCCAAGCAGACGCGGTGATCGTGCACCCGCTGGATCCGCTGGCGGCCGCGGAGACCGTGGCGCAAGTATTGCGCTCGCGCCGGCAGCATGCAGCGGAAGGCTGAGGCCGGCAGGATGGCAGCGCCAGCCCGAGCCCCTAGTTGGCCGGCTTTGCTCGGCCAGTTGATTGCCGGCACCGATCTGGATGGTCAGGACGCTTCCTGGGCAATGGATCAGGTGATGTGCGGTGCGGCCACCCCCGCGCAGGTAGCCGCATTCGTGGTCGCATTGCGGGCCAAGCGGGAGACTCCAGCGGAGATCGCTGGCCTGGCTGCGGGCATGTTGGCGCACGCGCGGCGAGTGCACTTCCCTCAGCGCGCCGTGGACGTGGTCGGCACCGGGGGGGACCAAGCCCATACCGTCAATATCTCCACCATGGCGGCATTGGTCACGGCCGCCGCCGGCGCTCCGGTGATCAAGCACGGTAACCGGGCGGCGTCATCCCAATGCGGTGCCGCGGACGTACTTGAGGCACTGGGTGTGGCAATCGACCTGGGTCCAGATCAGGTCGCGCAGTGTGTCGCAGAGGCTGGAATCGGATTTTGCTTCGCACCGCTGTTTCACCCGGCGATGCGGCACGCGGCCACGGTTCGCCGGGAGATCGGGATCTCCACTGCGTTCAACTATCTGGGACCGTTGACCAATCCGGCTCAGCCGGAGGCGGCGTTAGTAGGGTGCGCGGATCTGCGAATGGCCCCGGTGCTTGCCCAGGTTTTCGCTGATCGTGGGGTCAGTGCTCTGGTGGTCCGGGGTGATGACGGATTGGATGAGATCACCACGACCACCACGACCTCGGTGTGGATAGTCCAGGCAGGGATAGTACGCCGTGACCGGTTGGACCCGGCTGCGCTCGGAGTGCCAGTAGGTCGCCGCGAAGATCTACGCGGCGGGAATGCGGCGGCCAATGCTCTTGCGGTGCGGCGCCTACTGGCTGGCGATCCCGGCCCGGTTCGTGATGCCGTGTTGTTGAATGCGGCAGCGGCGCTGGTGGCTCATCGCGGCCTGAGCGGCAGCCTGGCGGAAAACCTTTCTGAGATGACACACCGTGCCGCGCGAGCCATTGACTCCGGCGCCGCGGCCGTGCTGCTGGAGCGCTGGACCAGCTTGACCAACCAGCTATCTGGAGACCCAGGTTCCCCGGTGGGCAGCTCTTCAAGTACCGCCAACTCCGCTGGCGAGCATCGTTAACCGCAGCAATCTGCTGAGGTCGTCGTCAGCCGTGTGATGGAGTTGGCTGTTGTTAAGAGCCGCTGAGCATGGGGTCGGCCGTACTTGAAGGGCGGCCAACGCACCGTTAAATTGTGACGCTCGGTAATCAGTAATTGTCTTATGCCGCGCCAGTGTGGCGATGTTACTTCGTTGGGGTGAGTATTCGCGTCCAAATCCGGCCTGGTTCCGTTACCCGAATAAAGCGGGATCATGTCCTGCTTCTTAGTCAGGCATACGGACGGGGTCCGAG
This sequence comes from Actinomycetota bacterium, assembly GCA_021324675.1. Classification (GTDB taxonomy): domain Bacteria; phylum Actinomycetota; class Actinomycetes; order Mycobacteriales; family Pseudonocardiaceae. The sequence continues at coordinate 73,004 of JAJPIR010000082.1, read as the reverse complement.
AACAGGAGATAGCCGCGGGTGGTAGCCCATCCTCGGAAACATGTGCTTCGCAGTATGGCGGCGAGCGTAGCCTTTGCCGCCGCCATAGGTATGCCACCGGTGGCTGCGTCCGCTGATCCAGCCCCGGCGCCCGCGCCGGGCCCTGGTGATGCCGTCAGCCAGGCGCGCGCGTTGAGCCGGCAAGCCGAGATGATCACGGAGCAGTGGAAGTTGGCCACTGACCGGTTGCTCGCTCGGCAGGCCGATGCGGAGAAGGCGCATCATGATGCGGCAGCCGCGACAGCGATGGCTGACCAGGCCCGCGATGCCCAGAAAGAGTTCCGTGCTCAGGTAGATCGGTTGACGAGCGCCACCTTCGAAGGCGTCCGAGTCAGCAGCCTCACCGCGATGCTGATCAGCGACTCGCCGCAACAATTCATGGATCAGATGTCGGCGCTTGACGTGCTGGCGGTGAGTAATCGCACGGCGATGGACAAGCTCGCCGCCGCCGTGACTCGTACCGAGCAGGCGGAAACCGCCGCTACCGATGCCGAAACGCGCGCGGCCGTCGCTGAACTCGATGCCGCTCGGATCGCAGGTGACGTCGCCAAAGCCAGGCTCGAGATGGGCCGTCAGATCAATCTGGTCCAGGAGCGCCTGGGCAAGCTCACCGCTGATGAGTTCGCGCACTACGCCTCCGAAGGATTCACCGACTACCCACTGGATCTGGTCGGTGACACCATCGGTATCAGGGCGCTGCGCGCGGCGCTGACCCGCCAGGGCGCACCGTACATCTGGGGCGCAGAAGGACCGGCGACCTTCGACTGCTCGGGCTTGGTGATGTGGGCCTACCACCAAGCTGGGGTCAACCTGCCGAGGGTGGCTATAGACCAGGCCAGGATGGGTACTCCGGTCACCTCGGGCTTGTTACCCGGAGACCTCATCGCGCTGTACTGGCCTGTCAGTCACATTGGCATTTACGTCGGCAACGGCCTCTACATCAATGCGCCGCAGAGTGGCGACGTCGTCAAGGTCGCTCGAGTCCCCTGGCGTGACGTCACCGCGATTCGCCGGATCGGCTGAACCCGGCCACGCCTAGCAGCTGCAAGCCGGTTGCGAATGCCGGTTGCGCAGATTGTCGGTGTAGCGGTCTACCTTGCGCGGTGACGAGATCACCAGCGAGAGGAAGCCGACATGATTGTGGATTGTGACCGGTGTGCGGTGCGCGGTCGCTCCTGCCAAGACTGCGTCATTACCGTGCTGCTGGGAGCACCTCCCGGTGCTGTGGAGTTCGACGGTACGGAGTGCTCTGCGCTCGACACTCTCGCTGAGGCAGGCATGGTGCCCCGCCTGCAGCTGGTGGATCGCCCCGAGAATCGGCGCACCGGGTGGGTGGGACCTGCCCGCAGCCTCCACCAGCGTGACGAGGTTGAGCGGTCGGCGACCGACGGTAAGCGGTCTCAGCGGCAGGTGGGCTGATCGGTGGAGCCGAACACTGCTCTGAGTGTGGTGACGCCCGTCGTGCACAACGGGCAACTTGTCCCATTGCTGGCGCGTCGGTGATGACACTGCCGGTGACCTTTCGTAATCTTCCCGAGACTTTGCGGTAGGTGCCTCCCGGACGGGCGGCAACGCGAGTCACCGCCGAATCGCCTGGGTTGATGAGTTAAGCCGGGGATCCAGCCTTCTTCGGTGAGTCCGGGTGGGCAGTCATGTCCCCCGGACTACGGCTTACCTGCGTCCGGCCCGATCCTGTTAGCCCCGGTAGGCGGTCCAAGGGAAGAGGAGACAGCCGCGACGTGCCGTCGCAACAGTCGCATCACCTGGAACCTGGCGTTTTGACTCGCACGGCCTCGGCGACGATGACCGCCGCAACAGTGGGTCTTCTGGCGACGCTGACGCCTGTTCCGGCTGCTGCGGATCCCGCAGTGCCCGGAGACGGTCCCACTGCCGTGCAGCAGCTGGCCGAGCTAAACCGTCAGGCTGAGATCCTCACTGAAAAGTGGCACTACGCCCGCGACCAGCTCAATGCTCGCCGCGGTGACCTGGAGCGCGCTAGAGCAGACGCCACTGCCGCTACGGCTGCCGCCGGTCGCGCACGGGATATCCAGAGCCAGTATCGCGTGCAGGTTGACCGACTGACCAACGCGTCATTCCAGGGCGCCCGGCTTTCCCGGTTGTCAGCCCTGCTGGTCAGTGACTCACCCCAAGACTTCCTCGATCAGATGTCGGCGCTCGACATGCTTGCGGTGGATAACAAGCAGGCGCTGGATCGGCTCACCGGCGCGGTAGTCCAAGCTCAGCAGGCCGAGCGGGCAGCTAACGGCGCCGCCGCGCGGGCTGGCCAGGCCGAGCAGGATGCTGCCCGGATCGAAGGCGACCTGACCCACGCTCGGGCCGCGATGGACCAGCAGATTCAAGTAGTGACCAAGCGCCTCGCCGAACTGACTCGCCAGGCGAGGGCAGCGTACGTGTCCGGCGGCACTACCCACTTTCCGATCAACTTGGCAGGAACCGGTATCGCGGTGCACGCCGCACGCATCGCGCTGAGCAAGCAAGGTTCGTCATACGTATGGGGTGGCGACGGCCCCATCACCTTCGATTGCTCCGGGCTGGTCAAATGGGCTTTCGAGCAGGCTGGTTTGCCCGGTTTGCCGCACTCAGCTGAGGAACAGGCGCGGATGGGTCGCAGTGTCAGGCAATCGGAGTTGCAGCCCGGTGACCTCATCGCCTTGTACTCGCCAATCAGCCACATCGGGATCTACGTCGGAAGCGGGCTCTATGTCAACGCACCGCAGCCCGGCGACGTGGTCAAGGTGGTTCCGGTGCCATGGAGCCAAGTCACGGCAATGAGCCGGATTGCTTGAGCGGGCTGCCTACCCGTCTTGGCCGGCACGCCCGGAACCAGGCGTCCCGGCCGAGTGCGAGCCGAACAGTCACGGTAACGCGGCTAGTACGGTCAGACCGATGGCGCGGGTCCTGCTGGTAACCAACGACTTCCCACCCCGACCCGGCGGAATCCAGTCTTACCTGCACGAATTGGCTATGGCGTTGCCGGCAGGTGCGATCGCCGTTTACGCGCCGGACTGGCACGGCGCAGCGGCCTTCGACGCCCGCTTGCCATTTCCCGTCATCCGGCATCCCAGCACCCTCATGCTTCCTACGCCAGCAGTGCTTCAGCGGGCCACCGGATTGGTGCGTGAACTGCACTGTGAGAGTGTCTGGTTCGGCGCGGCTGCTCCGCTCGCTCTACTTGGTCCCGCGCTGCGCCACGCCGGGGTACGACGGGTGGTGGCCAGTAGTCACGGGCATGAAGTGGGCTGGTCGATGCTTCCCCCTGGCCGTATCGCGCTGCGCCGGATCGGCAGTGACGCCGACGTGGTCACCGCCGTCAGCCGGTACACCCGGCGCCGAATCGCCTCCGCGTTCGGGCCCCAGGCCGCGCTGGAACTGCTGCTCCCTGGCGTGGACTGTGACGTATTTCGCCCAGACCCAGGTGCCAGAACGGAAATCCGGCGACGCCATCAATTGGGAGATAGCCCGGTAGTGCTGTGTGTGGGGCGGCTGGTGGCTCGAAAAGGGCAGGACATGCTGGTGCGTGCCTTACCGGCGATCCGGCGCCAGGTGCCGGGAGCCAAGCTGTTGCTGGTCGGCGATGGACCAGCGCGGGTGGCGTTGCACCGGCTAGCCGAGTCATGCGAGGTGGGTGACGCGGTGGTCTGGGCTGGATCCGTGCCATGGTCTGCGCTGCCTGCCTACTACGCCGCCGGCGACGTCTTCGCGATGCCCTGCCGGACCCGAGGCCGGGGGCTGGACGTTGAAGGACTTGGTCTGGTGTTCCTGGAGGGTGCGGCAACCGGCTTGCCAGTAGTGGTGGGTGACGCCGGTGGAGCGCGGGAAACCGTGCGCCGGGGAGACACCGGTGAACTGGTGAACGGCCGGGATCTGGGGGCGGTGACCAAAGCCGTCGCGACGCTACTTGCCAATCCCGAGAAGGCCGCAGCGATGGGTCACCGTGGGCGGCGCTGGATGCAGGAGGGATGGCGGTGGTCTAGCCGAGCAGGGCGGCTACGTGGCCTGCTCGGCGGTTTATAGGCGGGATAGCGGCTTTCTTTACCCCGTCATCCCCCTCACGAGGCATAAAGAGCCTCGATATCGGCGGCGAACTCCTTGGCCACTACTGCACGCTTGATCTTGAGACTCGGGGTCAGCTGGCCGCCTTGTTCGGTGAAATCGACCGGCAGGATGCGGAACCTGCGGATCGCCTCGGCCCTCGACACGGTCTTGTTGGCCTGGTCCACAGCGTGCTGCACCTCGGCGCGGAGATCCGGGTCATCAACGACGTCGGCGACCGAGTCGCCGGCCGGCTTATGGTGCTCGGCGCGCCACGCTGGCAGCACCTCGGCGTCGATTGTGATCAATGCGGCGACGAAAGGCTGCTGGTCGCCCACCACCATGCATTGGCTCACCAAGCGATGAGCCCGGATCCGGTCCTCCAAGCCGGCGGGGGAGACGTTCTTGCCGCCAGCGGTGACGATGATCTCCTTCTTACGCCCAGTGATCCGCAGGAAGCCGTCCTGGTCCAGCTCTCCCAGATCGCCGGTGTGCAGCCAACCATCGACGATTGCTTCCCTGGTGGCCTGTTCATCGTTCCAGTAGCGATGTAGCACCCCTGCGCTTTTGATCAGTACCTCGCCGTCGTCGTTGATTCTGATCGACACTCCACCCAACGGCTTACCCACGGTGCCGATCTTGAGGTCCTGGTGCGTGTTAAGCGTGGCGGGTGCGGTTGTCTCGGTCAGCCCGTATCCCTCCAGGACCGTCACCCCAATACCCCGGAAGAAGTGTCCGAGCCGCTCGCCCAGCGGGGCGCCACCGGAAATAGCCGCGACACACCGATTACCAAGCACCGCCCGGAGCTTGGCGTAGACCAGTTGATCGAACACTGCATGTTTGGCGCGCAGGGTGAGCCCGGCTCCCCCAGCGTCCTGAGCTCGGCTCCACTCGATGGCGGTGGCGACGGCGAGGTCGAAGATGCGGCCCTTGCCTTCGGCGTGTGCTTTCTGCTTGGCCGCGTTGTAAACCTTCTCAAAAACCCGCGGCACCGCCAGGACGAAGGTGGGACGGAATTCGCCGAGCTCGGTGGCCAGGTTCTTGGCGTCAGGTGCGTGCCCCAGTGTGATCCGCTGGTACACGCAGCAGGTCTGGCAGATACGCGCAAGGACGTGAGCCAGCGGGAGAAAGAGCAGCAGCGATTGGCCTGGCTGCATCAGCTCCGGTAATACAGCAACGGCTGATCGGGTCACAGCCAGCAAGTTGCGATGGGTGATCTCGCAGCCCTTGGGCCGTCCAGTGGTGCCTGAGGTATAGATCAGCGTCGCCAGATCGTCCGCCCGTACTGCCGAAGCGCGCTCCCGCGCCGCTTCGGTGGATATTGCGCTCCCCAGGCCGGTGAGTTCCTCGATCGCCGGCATCACGTCCCCGGCCGGCTCGATCTGCCAGATCCGCCCGGGATCGACCAACCGGTCAGCCATTATCTGGACCATTTCACGATGCGCCGGCGTCTCGACAATGATCGCCTTCGCACCGGAATCGGTGAGGATCCACTCCACCTGCTCGACCGACGAGGTCTCGTATACCGGAACAGTTACTGCGCCGGCAGCCCAGATCGCGTAGTCCAGCAAGGTCCACTCGTACCGGGTCTTGGAGATCAGCGCCACCCGATCCCCCTGCTCGATGCCCGCTGCGGCGAGGCCCTTTGCCACCGCGGTCACCTCACCGGCGAACTCCCTCGCTGTGACGTCGACCCAGACACCAGCTAACCGGCGGCGAAAACTAACACTGTTGCCGAAGCGTTCGGCGTTGGCCCACACCGCATCGGTCAGGTTCTCCTCGTCACTCACCGTAGTGGTGGCGGGAACCGTTAACTCCCGCACGGGTACCTCCGCAGCATGCCATTGCTTTTGTCTTTCCTGGCAACGTATCGCGACAGGCGTTTGATCCAACAGCCCTGCATGCGTCGGGCAGACCACAGATCTCGCCTGACCAGCTCCACCCGCACCGGTAGCCTGCCTGACCGTGCGGATCCACGTGGTTTCCGACGTGCATGGCAACCTGGACGCGCTGGCTAGGGCGGGCGACGGTGCTGATGCGCTACTGGTGCTCGGAGACCTGATCGATTTCGTGAACTACCACGACCACTCCTCTGGCATCCTGGGCTCGGTATTCGGTCCTGCTGCGGTCGAGCGCTTCGCGCAATTGCGTTCCGCCGGAGAGCCGAGAGCGGCATACGCTTTCGTGCGGCGGCTGTGGGATCAGCTGCCCGATTCACCCAAGCTCGTTCGCCAAGCGATCGGCGACCAGTATGAACGGCTCTTTGCGGCTTTGCCGACCCCGACCTACGCCACCCCGGGCAATGTGGACCTCCCCGAGCTGTGGCCACATTTTGCGCACGCCGGCGTACAGATCCTGGACGGCCAGAGCACTGATATCGGGGGCCTGCGGTGGGGTTTTGTCGGCGGCGGGCTGTTGCCGCGCGGGGTTGTGCCACAGCCCGAGCCGGTCTTCCGGTCTTATCTGCGCACGCCGGAGCAGTATGCGACGGCGGTTGCGGCGCTCGGTCGGGTGGACATGTTGTGCACCCACATCCCGCCCGCTGTACCTGAACTGCTCTACGACGTCCGCGCTCGGCGACCCGAGATCGGCTCGGAGCATCTGCTCGCGCTGATCCAGCGAGACCGCCCGCGGTACGCCCTGTTCGGTCACGTTCATCAGCCGCTGGCCAGGCGGGTCCGGGTGGGCCGCACCGAGTGCGTCAACGTAGGACATTTCCAGCGCACTGGCGTGCCGTACGTGATGAATATTTGCTGATCAGTTGACCACTCATAGCCATGGCGTTGACCGGTAGCCTTCGCCCATGACTGACCGGTCCACCCAGTCCATCGCCATCAACGCGCCCCCGAAGACCATCATGGATGTGATCGCAGACTTTGCGCGTTACCCGCAGTGGGCGGCGGGGGTGACGAAGGCAGAGGTGATCATTCCAGGTGCTGGCGATCGCGCCGAGCGTGTCCGGTTCTCCATGGATGCCGGCCTCATCAAGGACGACTACTTACTGGACTATGCCTGGTCTGAAGACGGGCTCACGGTGGCCTGGCAACTGGTCGAAGGGCAGCTGCAGACAGCCCAGCACGGTTCCTATGTTCTCGAACCCCTGGCTTCGACAGCATCGGTAGGGGTGACCAAGGTGACCTACCGCCTTGCGGTCGATCTTGCGGTTCCGATGATCGGAATGATCAAGCGCAGAACCGAAAAAATGATCATGGACACGGCCCTCAAAGGCCTCAAGCGCCGCGTGGAGACGCTGGTCTGAAGGTGCAGGCATGCGGGTACTACAGCCGGGCTCCGTCACCGGGTTCCTCGGCTGATGGACCAGGCCGCAGCCCGATGACGAGCCATCCGATGCCCGCAGTGACCGCGAGGAGACCGAGCGGGATCGCTACCCGTTCACCGAGATTCAGCACGTTCGGTGCAGCCAACAGCAAGAGGCCCACTGCGAGAGCGAGCATGCCGCCCACCGTCCGCAGCCGAGGCATCGGAAGCGGTGGTGGTTCCGGCGGGTCAAAGTGGTCCTCGCTGGGGTCGGTCCCGCAGTCACAGGCAGCGCAGCTGGTCTCGTCTAACTGTGCCGGTAAGCCCTGGGCTCGTAAGCCAGCGACAATCCGGGCGAAGGCAACGTCGGTGTCGTCGATGCCTTCGCCCGGACGGTCGTCCTGACGACCCCGCCATGCTGGGCCGTCGCGCTCCTCGGGATCGGGATAGCTCAACTGCGCCACCACTTTCCATGCTCAGGCTCGCTGCGAGGCTTGACAGTACCGGCCGAGACGCCCAGCCGGGTGCCTCCATGCCGCTGTGCGAACCTGCGTCGGCGGGTGCTGCATACGCCAGGATGACGCGGGCACCATTGTGTCCCCGATATCGTGCTCCGTAGGCTGGTTGACGCGCTCGCCCGATGGCGAGGAAAGGATCGGTAGGCAGTGTTCTACTGGCTGCTCAAACACCTGCTGCTAGGACCGCTGTTGAGGCTGACCTGCCATCCCCAGGTCCAGGGCGTCGAGCATATTCCCAAGCGCGGTGGCGCTATTCTAGCCAGCAATCACCTCGCCGTCGCTGACTCATTCTTCCTGCCCCTAATGATTCGCCGCCGGCTCACGTTCCTGGCCAAGCGCGAGTACTTCACCACTCCCGGGCTACGCGGATGGCTCAAGCGGCAGTTCTTCAAGGCAGCCGGCCAGGTACCCATCGACCGGTCTAGCGGGTCGGCCGCGCAGGCCGCTTTGGACACCGGAGTGAGGTTGCTGTCGGCGGGTAAATTGCTCGGCATCTACCCGGAGGGCACCCGGTCTCCGGATGGCCGGTTGTACAAGGGTAAGACCGGGGTTGCCCGGCTGGCTCTAGAGGCCGGTGTTCCGGTGATCCCTGTCGTGATGGTGGGGACCGATAAAGTCAGCCCTGCCGGCAAATGGATGTGGCGTCCGCATCCGGTAGAAATACGCTTCGGCGCGCCACTCGACTTCTCCCGTTATGCCGGTATGGCGGGGGATCGATTTGTAGAGCGTTCCATGGTCGATGAGATCATGTACGCGTTGATGGACCTGTCTGGCCAGGAGTACGTCGACGTCTACGCCACGTCGGTCAAGGAGCGGGAGGCCGCTCCGCCACGACTGACCCTCAAGGCGTCCTGACCTGCCCGCCAGGCCGACCTGCGTAGGCTGGCCGATCGTGCGGTTCTTCTACGACTGCGAGTTCATCGAAGACGGCGTCACCATCGAACTCATCTCTATCGGGGTGGTAGACGAGCAGGGTCGCGAGTACTACGCGGTATCCACCGAGTTTGATCCGCAGCGGGCCGGCGACTGGGTCCGATTGCATGTATTGCCGAAGCTGCCCCCTCCGGGCCACCCGGCGTGGCGTAGCCGCGCGGCCATCCGCGACACGCTGCTGGAATTTCTCACTGCTTCTGGCGAACGGGTGGAACTGTGGGCGTGGTTCGCCGCCTACGACCATGTCGCTCTCGCGCAGTTGTGGGGTCCAATGCCAGCGTTGCCGAAGGCCTTACCTCGATTCACCAGGGACCTGCGGCAACGCTGGGAGGACGCCGGCAAGCCGCCCTTGCCTCCGCCACCCGATGATGCTCACAATGCTGCTGCGGACGCCCGGTACAACCTCCTACGCTGGCGGGTGATCGAACAGCACCGCATGGCGCAGCAGAGCCGTCTCCGTTGACCTGTCGTTTTGCTCATTGATCCGGCTCGTGCCAGGCTCTCGCCCGTCAATCAGCGACAGCAGGGGAAAGGCAAACTGATATGCGCATCGGCGTGTTGACTGGAGGCGGTGACTGCCCCGGTCTTAATGCGGTTATCCGGGCGGTCACACGCAAGGGCGTCGAGGTCTACGGCCATGAGATCGTCGGCTTCCGCGACGGGTGGCGCGGGCCAATGCAGGGATTGATCCAGCCGCTGGGTTTGGCTGACGTGGAGCACATCCTGCCGCTCGGCGGCACCATCCTGCGTACCTCGCGCACCAATCCTTACCGAAACGGTGGTGCTGAGCAGGTCAAGCGCACCCTCGCAGAGCACGGCGTCGACGCCTTGATCGCGATCGGTGGTGAGGACACCCTCGGGGTGGCCAGCCGGCTGAGCGAGGACGGGGTTTTCGTCGTGGGCGTACCGAAGACCATCGATAACGACTTGAGTGCCACCGATTACACCTTCGGCTTCGACACTGCGGTGCACATCGCCACCGAGGCAATCGATCGGTTGCGCACCACCGCTGAATCGCACCACCGCGCGGCGGTGGTGGAGGTAATGGGACGCAACGCCGGCTGGATTGCGCTGCACTCCGGGATGGCCGGCGGCGCCAACGTGATCCTGATTCCGGAACGGCCATTCTCCGTCGAGAAGGTCTGCCAGTGGGTCGTGCGCTGCCTGGAGCGGGATGACGCCGCGATTGTCGTGGTTGCCGAGGGTGCAGTACCGGAAGATGGCGCCGAGCGGCTCGCTGGTGCGGAGGTCGATGCCTTCGGCCACAAGCGCCTCGGCGGCATCGGTAACTGGTTGGCCGACGAGATCGCGCATCGTACTGGTGCTGAATCGCGCGCTGTCGTCCTCGGACATATCCAGCGCGGCGGTACGCCCACGGCCTATGACCGCGTGCTGGCGACTCGATTCGGCGTGCATGCGATCGATGCGGTCCACGAGGGTGACAGCGGCGTGATGGTCGCGCTGCGCGGCACCGACATCATCCGGGTGAAACTCGCGGAGGCCACCGTGTCGGTCAAAACGGTTCCCCAAGGCCGCTATACGGAGGCTGAGGTCTTCTTCGGCTGACCGTGGCACCCCACCGGATGCCGGGGCAGGCCCACTGAACCGGCATCGCATCCCACCCCATACGCTCAACCATCGTGAACTGGACCGTGGACGTGCCGATCGACACGCTGCCGGAATTACCGCCACTACCCGCTGATCTGCGTGCCAAGCTCGATGCCGCGCTGTCCCTACCGGCTGCCCAGCAACCGAACTGGCCCGACCCAGACGCGGTGCGCAACATCCGCACCGTGCTGGAAAGCGTTCCACCAATAACGGTGCCGACCGAGGTGGACCAGCTACGAGATCAACTGGGGGCGGTAGCGCGTGGGGAGGCGTTCCTGCTCCAAGGTGGGGACTGCGCGGAAACCTTCGCCGACAACACGGAGCAGCATCTGCGAGGCAACATTCGCACGCTGCTGCAGATGGCGGTGGTACTCACCTATGGGTCGAGCCTGCCCGTGGTGAAGGTGGGACGGGTAGCCGGGCAGTACGCCAAGCCGCGCTCCGCGCCGATTGATGCGCTCGGTCTACCGTCCTACCGCGGTGATATGATCAACTCGTTGATTCCGACGGCTGAGGCGCGGGTACACGATCCGTCGCGGATGATCCGCGCCTACGCCAACGCGGCAGCAGCGATGAACTTGGTGCGCTCGCTGACCCTGGCTGGCATGGCGGACCTGCACAGAGTGCATGACTGGAACAAAGACTTCGTACGGCGATCCCCGGCTGGTGCCCGCTATGAAGCGCTGGCCGGGGAAATCGACCGCGGTCTGCGCTTTATGTCGGCGTGCGGCGTGGAGGATTCTTCACTGCGCTCCACCGAGATCTATGCCAGCCATGAGGCGCTGGTTCTCGACTACGAGCGCGCCATGCTGCGGCTAGATCGCTCCGGACCGATACCCAAGCTTTACGACTTATCTGCACATTCCGTGTGGATAGGGGAACGAACCCGGGCGCTGGACGGCGCGCATATCGCGTTTGCTGAGCTGCTGGCCAACCCAATCGGGCTCAAGCTGGGTCCGACCACCACGCCGGATGAGGCCGTGGAATACGTCGAGCGGCTCGATCCGCACGGCGTGCCCGGTCGGCTCACCTTGATCTCCCGGATGGGCGCGCAGCGGGTGCGTGGTCTGCTGCCCGAAATCGTGCAGAAGGTCTCCGCAACCGGGCACCAGGTGATCTGGCAATGCGATCCGATGCATGGCAACACCATCGAATCGTCCAGCGGGTACAAGACACGGCATTTCGACTGGGTGGTCGACGAAGTGCAGGGCTTTTTCGAGGTGCATCACGCGCTGGGTACCCATCCGGGTGGCATCCACGTGGAGCTCACCGGCGAGGACGTCACCGAGTGTCTCGGCGGCGCCCAGGACATCTCCGATGCTGACCTGTCAGGTCGCTACGAAACCGCCTGTGATCCACGTCTGAACACCCAGCAGGCGCTGGAACTGGCCTTCCTCGTAGCCGAGATGCTCCGCTCCTAATCCTCCCAATAACCGCAGTCTGGATGCAGACTGCGGTTATTGGGGCTCCTAAAACAGCAGTCTGCATCCAGACTGTGGGAAATGGGGCGGTTAGAGGGCGGTCGTGAGGTTTACGGTGGTGCCCTCGCGGACGGCCTGGCCGGGCGCGATTGATTGGGACACCACCCGGTTGGCGAAACCGCCTAATCCACCGAGGAACCCGAACCCGCCGAATTGCCGGCTGACCGTGCTGTTCAGGCCCGCGTCCGCGAGCGCTTGGCGGGCCTGGTCCACCGACAACCCGACCACATCGGGCACCACTGACGCGGTGCTGATCAGGAGAGTGACACTCGCTCCGCGGGCTAGGCCAGTACCGGCTTTGGGGTCGGTACCGATCGCGCGTCCACCCGCTGTCTGGTCGTCGAATTGCCGCCGCACCTGCACGTTCAGGCCGGCACGGGTCAGGGCTGCTACCGCGTCAGCTTGCCGCATCCCCCGCACATTCGGCACGGTGATCGGAGCTGGCCCCTTGCTGACCACCACCGTGACCGGCGCACCGACCGTGAGTACGGTTCCCGGCGCTGGCCGCAATCCGATTACGGCCCCAGCCGGAACAGTGTCGTTGAATTCATCGACATCAGTGTCTGTGCGCGGCTGCAGGTCTGCCTGCTCGACCGCCTGCTCCGCGCCGTCGACGGTGCTGCCCGGCTCCACGGCAGGCACGATCGGATGGCCCAGGGAGATCACCACGGTGATGTCCGAGCCCCGCGCTGCTCTTTGCCCCGCCGCTGGGTCACTACCCACGACCAGATCGCCAGGGACGGTGTCGTTGTGATCCTCGACGAGATGGGCTTGGAGATCGGCGGCGGCCAGCGCGGCAGATACCGCCCCCCGGTGCAGACCCGTCAGGTTGGGCACCACGGTCCACCGACCGCTACCCAGCCACCATGCACCAACTCCGACCGCGCTCGCCAGGATGAGCACGATCACCATCCAGGCGAGGAAGGCGCGCCGGTTGCGCGCACGCTCCCGCCGGTAGGAATCGGTGGTGGCGGGATGCATCCTGCGCGGGCCGGCGTCCAGCGCGGTCACCACCGGGGAGCTCGGCCTGGCCGGCTGGGTCATCGGTTGACTTGAAGCGGCATCGGTCCTGGTCAGAGCTCTCGTTCCGCGCGGTCCTACCGCGGGTGAGGTAGCGATCGGAGTGGACAGCTCATCCGATCTGGTCGGCACCGGGACTGCGACTCGATCGATTCCCAAGTCGGCGCGCAATGCCTGCAGCAGCCGCAAGAAGGCTGCTGCGTCTGGTGGGCGCGTATCGGGATCTCGACGGGTGGCTCGCACGATCAACTCATCCAGCGCCGTGGGCAGCACCGCCCCGGCAACGCTCGGCGCCGGCACGTCATCGTTGACGTGGCGGTAGGCCACCGAGAGGGCGGTTTCCCCGGTGTAGGGCGGTGACCCAGTCAGCATCTCGAACAGTAGGACGCCGGTGGCGTAGACGTCGCTCCGGGCGTCAGCGGCGCCTGTGGCGACCTGCTCAGGTGAGAGATAGGCAACCGTGCCGAGAATGACGTCTCCGGTGCTGCTGCTGGCCTCCGCAGCGGCGCGGACCAGCCCGAAGTCGGCGACCTTCACCACGCCACCGGGACCGATGAGGACGTTTTCCGGCTTGATATCCCGATGGACTAAGCCCTCCTGGTGCGCCGCGGCGAGCGCGGACAGCACCATCTCGGCTACGGACAGTGCCAGCGCAACCGGCAGGCGGCCGTGCTGACGCAGCAAGTCCCGTAGCGTCCCGCCGTCCACCAGCTCCATCACCAGGTACACGTGGTCACCGGCGGGGGAGGAGTCGATTCCCTGGTCATGGACCCCGACGACACACGGGTGATGCAACCGCGCAGCGGCCCGCGCCTCACGCTCGAACCGCTGTAAGAAGACCGGATCAGCAGCGAACCGCGGGGCCATCACCTTGATGGCGACCGGACGTTCCAGTCGGGTGTCGGTGCCGCGGTAGACGGTGGACATGCCACCGCGTGCCAGCACCGGGCCAATCCAGTACCGCCCGTCCAGCAGGGTGCCGATCAGGCTTTCGTCATGCTCTGGCCCCGGCCACTCCACAGTCCGAGGATGGTACGGATTCCTCGCGCGCCCCGAACGGCGGAACGGTTGCGCCTCGCCGGTATGGCATGGTGGCCACTGTGAGCGATCTCCCTATCGCCCGGGATGTGCTGGACCCCGAGGTGGTGGTGTTGCCGCTGCCCGACGTGGCGCAACGGCTCAGTCTGCCGGTAACCCGAATTCACCAAATGCTGCGCGATGGGCAGCTGCTCGGTATACGCCGCAACGGCATCGCCGTGGTGCCAGCCGAGTTTCTTAGCGGTAACGCCGTGGTCAAGGGGCTGCCCGGGACGATCACCTTGCTGCGAGATGCCGGCTACTGCGCCGAGGAAATCCTGCGCTGGCTGTTTACCGCCGAGGATTCGTTGCCTGGCACGCCGATTGGCGCACTGCGAACCGATCGGGGTCGCGAGGTGAAGCGTCGGGCCCAAGCGATGGGATTCTGACCGCGATTCGTCAGGCAGTCTTGACGCCAATTGTCCTGACTGGGCGATTATTACCGGCTTTTTCCGGACATCCGCCCAGGCCCGATGTGGCCGCGGTATTCTCGCCACTTCGCAATGATCGCGGGGTGTGGCTGGCCACAGGGAGGAACAATGCTGGGGAAGCTGGTGAAGCTGCTGGTTCTGGCGGGCGTGGTCGAAGGCGCTCGCCGTTTCGCGAAGGCCAACCCGGAGGCGGCCGGTAAGATCGCAGCGGGGGCCTTGGGCCTCGTCGATCAGGCCACCAAGGGCAAGTTGCGGGCCCAGATCGATGCTGTGACGAGCAAGATCCGGGGTGGCGGTGAAGGCTGACACAGGGCGGTACTAGGGCCGATCAGGATCGAAGGCAGGCCCGTCGAACCGGTCTACAGTGGTGAACTGTTCGACGGGCCTGCGCCGCAGTTTGCGGACCGTCCGCACCGGATGTCCCAGAGCGATCAGGCCGGCGATCGCGTGGTCCTCAGGGATGCCAATCAATTCCCGCACGGCTGGTTCCTGCCGGACCAACACCGAGGTCAGCACGCCACCGAGGCCTTCATCGCGGGCGGCCAGCAAGATGTTATGCCCGAATGGGTAGATTGACCCGCCACCGACTATGCTCTGCCGGCCTAGGCCATTGTCGACGCATGCCAGCGCAGTGAGGCGAGCAATCAGCAAGAGCAGCACCGGGACCTTGTCCAGGCTGGCGGTGAATTCGTTGGGTCTCGGTACCCGGCGGGCGGCATCCAGATCGACGGCCGGACCATTCCAGCGGCCATTCTTGTCAGGTGCAAAAGGCACCAAACCTGCGTCCACATACGCCATGTACTCCCGCCAACCAAGGTCATAGAGCTCTCGTATCCGGTGTCGAATCGACGGATCCCGGAGCAGGACGACACGCCAGCCCTGCCGGTTGCCTCCGCTGGGTGCGAACCTCGCGCGATCAAGGATCCGGTGTATCACCGCATCCGGTACCGGTTCGTCGGTGAACACTCGGGTTGCCGGCGTTGTGCGCATCACCTCGTCAAGCTCCACGATCGGTGAACATACCGACCGAACATCTGACCTTGAGCCGCCCGAGGCCGTCCCTGATGGGAAACTTGCGGTATGGCAGTGAACTCGTTCATGGTCCCCCTTGGTAGCCCTGCGCCGCCGTTCGTGCTGCCGTCTCTCGACGGACAGATCGTGAGTTCGGATGGCCTCGCCACCGATCAGCCGCTGCTGGTGATGTTTCTGTGCAACCACTGCCCCTACGTGCGGCACATCGAGCGCCAGCTCGGCTTGCTCGTCAGCGAATACACCGCCGACATCGGTGCGGTGGCGATCTGCAGTAACGACGTCGACAACTATCCCGACGATGGTCCAGCGGGGTTGACCGAGCAGGCCAACCGCGCCGGGTTCACCTTCCCCTACCTGCTCGATGAGACCCAGCAGGTGGCATTGGCCTACCGGGCCGCGTGCACCCCGGACTTCTTCCTCTATGACGCCGATCGCAAGCTTGCTTACCGGGGCGAGTTCGATGAGTCTCGGCCGCGCAATGACATTCCGGTGACCGGCCAGGCTCTGCGAGCTGCGCTGGACTTGGTACTGGCCGGCAAGCCGGTGGGCGAGCCGCAGATGCCCAGCCTTGGCTGCGGGATCAAATGGAAAGCGGGCAACGAGCCGACCTGATGGGTCGGCGGGCCAACCCGTTACGAGGATCCCACGGCCCTCACTCGCAGCACGGCAACCCCCGCTGCGTCTGAGGCAGGCAGGTCTACTTCGGCGTTGATCGCCCAGTCATGATGGCCGGCGGGGTCGTCCAGGATTTGGCGTACGAGCCACCGGTCGGGGTGGTAATCGATGACGAGCAAGTGCGGGCCGCGGGCATCAGGGCCAGTGCCGATTTCGCTGTGTTCGTCGAAGTACGGTTCAACGGCATCCCGCCAAGCCTGCTCATCCCACCCGTCGTCGGCGTCGAGTGCGGCCAGAGCGTCCCATCGCCGGCGGGCGGCCAGCTCCACCCGCCGGAACAGCGCATTGCGTACCAGTACCCGGAAGGCCCGCTCATTGGCCGTCACCGGCGCTGGCCGCTCGTCCAATGGTGCGGGTTTCGCCTGCGGTGCTTGGGGGTCGCGCAGTTTTTCCCACTCCTCCAAGAGGCTGGAGTCGACCTGGCGGACCAGTTCCCCAAGCCACTCCTCAAGATCCCGGAGCGCCTCGGTCTTGGCGTCGTCCGGCACCGTGCGGCGCAGCGCCTGGTAGGCGTCAGCCAGGTACCGAAGCACCAGCCCTTCCGATCGGGCCAGGCCGTAAAGCCCGACATATTCGGTGAAGGTCATCGCGCGCTCGGCGAGATCTCGGGCTACCGATTTGGGAGACAGGTGGTGATCGGCCACCCACGGGTGGCCTTGCCGGTAGGTCTCGAACGCCGCGTCGAGCAGATCAGCCAGGGGCATCGGGTAGGTGACGCCCTCCAGCAGCCGCATGCGTTCCTCGTACTCGATGCCCTCGGCCTTCATCGCCGCTACTGCCTCACCCTTGGCCTTGGCCAGTTGCGCTGCCAGCACCGGCCGTGGGTCTTCCAAGGTCGCCTCCAGCATCGACAAGACGTCCAGCGGGTAGTCGGCCGATTCGGGGTCCAGCAGCTCGATTGCAGCCAAGGCGAACGGCGACAGCGCTTGATTGAGCGCGAAGTCGAGCTGGAGATCCCCGGTGAGCCGCACCGTACGGCCCTGCGAGTCGGGCACCGGCAATCGCTCGATGACCCCGGCAGCCAGCAACGCGCGGTACATCGCGATGGCTGCCCGGATCAGCCGGCGCTGCGCGGGGCGATCTTCGTGGTTGTCGGTGAGCAGGTGGCGCATCGCGGCGAACGCGTCGCCAGGACGGCTGGCCACATTAAGCAACATCGCGTGGGTAACCGTGAAGCTGGAGACCAGCGCTTCCGGCTCGGCGGCCACCAGCCGCTCGAAGGTGCGTTCACTCCAAGACACCGATCCCTCACGGGGTTTCTTACGGACGATCTTGCGGCGCTTGCGCGGATCGTCGCCTGCTTTGGCTGCTGCCATGGCGTTGTGCACGACATGCTCCGGCGCCTGCACGACGATGGTGCCGCTGGTGTCGTAGCCGGCTCGCCCGGCTCGACCGGCGATCTGGTGGAATTCCCGCGCAGTGAGGTGCCGGGTGCGGGTCCCGTCGTATTTGGCCAGCCCGGTGAGTAGCACTGTGCGGATCGGAACGTTGATCCCCACCCCGAGGGTGTCGGTGCCGCAGATAATCTTCAGTAGGCCGGATTGGGCGAGCCGCTCCACGAGCCGTCGATACCGGGGCAGCATCCCTGCGTGATGCACCCCGATCCCATGGCGTACCAATCGGGACAGCGTGCGCCCGAAACCGGCGGTGAACCGGAACGCGCCGATCAACTCGGCAATGGCATCTTTCTCACTACGGCTACATACATTGATGCTGGTCAAGGCCTGGGCCTGCTCGGCAGCCGCGGCCTGGGTGAAGTGGACCACGTACACCGGTGCTGAGCTGGTGGCCAGCAAGTCTTCCAGCGTCTCGTGCAGTGGTGTGGTGACGTACCGAAAATGCAGCGGAACCGGCCGCTGCGCGGAGCGCACCACCGCGGTAGGACGGCCGGTACGTCGCGTCAAGTCGCGCTCGAAAAAGCTGACGTCACCCAGCGTTGCGGACATCAGCAAAAACTGGCTACGGACAAGTTCAAGCAGAGGCACCTGCCATGCCCAGCCACGGTCCGGGTCGGCGTAGAAGTGAAACTCGTCCATGACGACCAGGCCGACGTCGCTTTCCGGCCCGCTGCGCAGCGCCATGTTGGCCAGCACCTCTGCGGTGCAGCAGATGATCGGCGCTTGAGCGTTGACGCTGGAGTCACCAGTCAGCATCCCCACCTGGTCGGCACCGAATACCTCGCAGGCTGCAAAGAACTTCTCCGATACCAGAGCTTTGATCGGCGCGGTGTAGAAACTTCGTTTGCGTTGCGTCAATGCGCTGGCGTGCGCGCCGGTCGCTACCAGACTCTTACCGGAGCCGGTGGGAGTGGCCAAAATCACATTCGAGCCGGAGACGACCTCGATCAATGCTTCTTCCTGGGCCGGGTACAAAGTCAGACCCTGGGCCGCCACCCAGCCGGCGAAAATGTCGAAAAGGTCGTCGGGACTGCACCCGTGGCGCAGTCTTTCTGTGAGGGTCATGGTGACCACGATGGTGCCGGTGACACGTCAACCAGGGCTAGGTGGTGCCAGCGGGCGGGCGCGCCAGGTCCCCTTGCCGGGCGGTAGCCTGGGTTGGTCGGGGACGCTGTGTGCCCATGCGGGGAAGCTAAAGGGAGTGACCGCATATCGACACGGGTCAGCTGATCGCCGGCCACTACCGGGTGCTCGAGCGGATTGGCAGCGGCGGCATGGGGGTCGTCTGGCGGGCTATGGACGAGCGGCTGCAGCGGCCGGTAGCGGTGAAGCAGCTGCTGTTGCAGCCAGAATTGAGTCCCCGAGCGACCGACGAGGCGCGGGCTAGGGCGCTGCGCGAGGCTCGGATCGCCGCACGGTTGCAGCATCCGAACGCCATCGTCGTCTACGACGTGGCGGAGCACGATGGTGAGCCCTGCCTGGTGATGGAATATCTCCCTTCGCGCAGCCTCGCCGCGGTGCTCGCGGAACGGTACTGCCTTCCGGTGCCCGAGGTGGCCTCCATTGGCCGGCAGATCGCCTCCGCGCTGGCCGCCGCGCACGCCGCGCAGATCGTGCATCGCGACGTCAAGCCGGGCAACATCCTGATCGCCGACGACGGTACAGCCAAGATCACCGACTTCGGGGTCTCGCGCGCCGTGGGCGATGTGACGGTGACCCAGACCGGAATGATGGCGGGAACCCCCGCTTACCTGGCTCCGGAGGTGGCCCGCGGCCAGCTTCCCACTCCGGCATCTGACGTGTTTTCCCTCGGCGCGACACTGTACGCGGCGCTGGAAGGGCAGGGGCCCTTCGGCGACAGCGATAACCCGCTTGCGCTGCTGCATACGGTCGCCAACGGCCAGGTGACTCCGCCCCGGTACGCCGGCCCCCTGACCGCGGTGCTGATGAAGCTGCTGGCCACCGACCCCGCAGCACGACCCGACATGCACCGCGCCAGCCTGGAGCTGGCCGCAGCGCACGCTACTCGACCGGTACCCAGGCCGTCCCCAGCTTCTGGATCAGCCCGGCCGAACCGACCGCCCTCAGCGCTGCCGCCAACTCTGGTCGCCCACGATTCGGCGGCGAACAGCTTCCCTCGAAGGGACGGCGCGGGCGTCGAAGCAGACCCCGTTCCCGCTGTGGCCCCCACACCGCTTGCTGGCGCTGAGCCCGAAGTTGCCGTGTCACCACCTGTTTGGACCGCGCTAAGAAGCGTGGCGCCGCGAACCGGCCGCGCTGGCTTGGTCGCGATTACTGTGCTGGTGCTCCTCGCCCTTGCCGGCGTGGGAACGCTGCTGTCCCGGAGCTTTTCGGCAGAGCAGGCCTTGCCCGCCGCCAAACCAGGGGTCACCGCATCGCCCCCGGCGGTGCCAGCACCGTCCGTAGCGCCAGCGTCGCCGCAACCGCAGGTGCAGCGCGTCGACAATGCCCAGCCGATCGCCTGGCACGATGCCGGGCAGCTCGTGATCGACTACTACAATGGCCTCGACGACACGCCGTCGGCGTGGGCGCTGTTATCACCCACGGCGCAAGCGATGTTCGGCAGCGAAGCCGGCTTCCGGTCGTACTGGGGCCAGTACTCCTCGGTCAGTGGTGCCAATGCATTCGGGCTTACCAACAACCCAGACGGCTCGGTACGCGTACCCGTGGATGTCACCTACCACAAAGCGGGAAGCTCCGAAGTCGTCAAGCGAGTGTTGCGCGTAACCCGGATCAACGGTCACCTGCTTATCGACTCGGATCCACGGTGAGCGCGTCACCACCCTGCCCGGGGCGACGGCAGACGTAAGTCATCGCGGGTGGTAGGTGGCGCCACATGGTGCGGGTGGGCAGCACCTCCCCGAACAACCGCTCCAGCTCGCGGCGGAACCGCCGAGCGGCCGGTGTCCAGTAGCCCAGGCTGTAGGCAGCGGCGGTGAACACCCCATCCGGCTGCAATGCATCGGCGAAGGTTGCCAGCATCTGTCGCTGCAGCTGCGCGCCGAACAAGGCCCACGGCAGCACAGAGACGATCGCGTCGGCGAAGTCCACCCCGTGGTCGGCGAGAATGGTGGGCAGCTTGATGGCGTCCGCCGTGACCACGTGAACACCCAACCGGCGAGCCCGCAACTGCTCGGCGAGCTCAGGGTCCTTTTCGACGGCGATCACTACGGCGCCCTCATCGACGTGCTGCACGATCGCAGCAGTGACGGCGCCGGCACCGGCGCCTACCTCCACCACCACAGGAGGCCGCCCTGAGTGACCTGGCCGCGGGATGACCGCGGCCAAACGCCGGGCCAGCTCGGGCCCGGAAGGCAACAACGTTCCGACTTCGCGTGGAGATCTCAGCGCTGCGGCGAAGAAGGCGCCGTGGCCCTTGCCAGGCGTGCGTTTCCCAGGATCTCGCGAACGCCAGGCGGGATGCGAAGCCATGATGACAGTGCACACCACCCGGTGATCCGCCGCATTACCAATCCCCGCAGGTGTTTAGGTTGCAAGTTGTCATGACCACAGGAAGGCATCCGATGGCACTGCTACACAGCGATCGCTACCTTGACGCATTGGCCGACCAGTCAGCGCTATTAGCCGACGCGCTCGCTGGCGTTGACTTGGCGCTCCAGGTGCCGACTTGCCCCGGCTGGACATTGCGTCAACTCGCAGAGCACGTTGGCCGGGCCCACCGCTGGGCCGCCGCGATCATCAGTCGCCGTCTTACCACGGCCCCTGTTTTCGACACGTCCAGCCTGGCTGCGCCAGCCACCCCCGACGAGCTGGTCACCTGGTTGCGCGGCGGGGCCGGTGAGCTGGTTGAGGCGATCCGGTCGGTGGGTCCGCAGACGCGGATCTGGAGCTGGTCTGATGACCAGAGCGCCGGGTTCTGGTGCCGCCGGATGACCCACGAGACGGCCGTGCATCGGGCTGATGCTGAGCTGGCGCTGGGCCGCGAGTTTGTACTAGACGCCGATCTCGCTGCGGATGCAATCTCCGAGTGGCTGAGCCTGCTGAGCCTGCCGCAGGCCGTGGAGTTCCGCCCGGAGCTTGCCGAACTGCGCGGCGATGGCCAGGTCCTGCACCTGCACTCAACCGACCCAGGGCTGGGCGAGGTGGGGGAGTGGATCGTGCGACGCACCCCGTCAGGTCCAGTCTGGGAGCATGGCCACACCAAGGGCGATGTCGCAGTCCGCGGCGCCGTGGTGGACCTGCTGCTGGTCATGACTCGACGCGTCGCGCCTAGCCAGGTGCCGATCATGATATTTGGCGATGCGGGCCTTCTGGAGCACTGGCTGGAGCGCACCCGGTTCTGAGACGCGTTACCTGCCACGGCTACCCTCCGGCGACGTGAGCTTAGCGGGATATGACCTCGTCGTTGTCGGTTCTGGTTTCTTCGGCCTCACTGTGGCCGAGCGTGCCGCCACCCAGTTGGACAAGCGGGTGCTGGTGGTGGAACGGCGCCATCACCTCGGTGGCAACGCCTACTCAGAGCAAGAACCGGACACCGGGATTGAGGTGCACCGTTACGGTGCGCACCTGTTCCACACGTCGAACAAGCGTGTGTGGGAATACGTGAATCAGTTTACCCAGTTCACCGGTTACCAGCACCGGGTGTTCACGGTCCATCTCGGTCAGGTCTACCCCTTCCCCATGGGCTTAGGATTGATCTCACAGTTTTTCGGCCGCTACTTCACGCCAGGAGAAGCTCGCGCGCTTATCGCCGAACAAGCTGCGGAGATCGACGGCGCGGGCGCCACGAACCTCGAAGAAAAAGCGATTTCTCTCATCGGTCGCCCGCTGTACGAGGCATTCGTGCGCGATTACACGGCAAAACAGTGGCAGACCGACCCTACCGAGCTGCCGGCCGCAACCATCACCCGCCTACCGGTGCGTTACACATTCAATAACCGTTACTTCAACGACACCTTCGAGGGCCTGCCAGTTGATGGCTACACAGCGTGGCTGGAAAGGATGGCCACGCATCCCAACATCGACGTGGCGCTCAACACCGACTACTTCGAGGTGCGCGACGATCTACCCGAGCGTATCCCGGTGGTATACACCGGCCCGCTCGACAGGTACTTCGACTATGCGCAAGGCTGGCTGGGCTGGCGTACCTTGGACTTCGAGCAAGAGGTACTGCGCGATTGCGGTGACTTTCAAGGCACCCCGGTCATGAACTATGCCGATGCTGATGTTGCCTTCACCCGTATACTCGAGTTTCGCCATTTCCACCCCGAGCGTGATCACTATCCCGCCAAGCAAACCGTAATCGTACGGGAATTTTCGCGGTTCGCCGGAAAGGAAGACGAGCCCTACTATCCGATCAACACTTCTGAGGACCGAATCAAGCTAGAGCGTTACCGGGAGCTGGCTAAATCGGAGACCGTGCAGCGAAATGTTCTTTTCGGTGGCCGGTTGGGCACCTACAAGTACCTTGACATGCATATGGCCATCGGTTCGGCACTGACAATGTTCGACAACAAGATCGTGCCCTACTTCACGGAAGGTCGAGCGTTCGACGGCGCCATCGATTGATGACCAACCCGCTGCCGCCGAGTGCGGGCTCGTAGGGCATCATGAGAGACCAGTGACTGCGGTGCGGAATCCGGCTGACCGGTTGGTCACTGTGCCCAATGTGCTTAGCCTGTTGCGGCTGGCCGGCGTTCCGCTGTTCTTGTGGCTCATGCTGGGGCCGCGCCATGATCTGCTGGCCGTAGTGGTACTGGGCCTGTCAGGCCTCACCGACTGGGCGGACGGCAAGCTAGCGCGGTGGCTCAACCAGTCCAGCAGGCTGGGGGAACTGCTCGATCCGGCGGTTGATCGGCTGTACACCCTGAGCGCCTTGCTTGCCTTCGGCGTGCGCGCGATCTTGCCCTGGTGGGTGATCGCCGTGCTGCTCGGTAGGGACCTGGTGCTTGCTGCGACGTTGCCGGTGCTGCGCTATCACGGCCATGGCCCGCTGCCGGTGCACTATTTGGGCAAGGCGGCAACTCTCTGCCTGCTCTATGCCTTCCCCCTGCTGCTGCTCGCCCATGACGTACACGGTTGGGTGGGCGCGGTAGCTCACGCGTTCGCGGTGGCGTTTACCGGGTGGGGCGGTGCACTGTACGTCTGGTCGGCGGTGCTGTACCTGATCCAGGTTGTGCTGACGGTGCGCGGTGTGACAGACGCCGACCCGTGTGATGGGAGGTCCTGATGGTTCCTGAGGAGCTGCGCTATACCCCGGAACACGAATGGGTACTGCTGCGCGAGGAGGGCACCGTGCGGGTCGGCGTCACTGACTACGCTCAGACACAGCTCGGAGACGTGGTCTACATCCAATTGCCTCTCCTGGGTGATCCGGTCAAGGCCGGACAACCAGTAGGCGAAATCGAGTCGACCAAAAGCGTCTCGGACGTGTTCGCCCCGGTGGATGGCGAGGTAGTGGGCCTCAACGATGCCCTGGAAAGCAGTCCCGACTTGGTCAATTCCGACCCATACGGCGCCGGCTGGATGATCGAGATCAAGCCTACGCAGCCGGTGGCGGTGGACTCCTTGATGATCGCCGAGGAGTACCGGGCGCTCATCGGGGAAGAGTGAGGATGGCTGGCAGGCGGCGCCGACCTCTCCTCCGCAATGCCGGCTGTGGCACGGTAGGTTGTGGTCCGATCAACGGCGACCACCCCGCGAAGGAGAGCCCAGGGTGAGCACGAACGACGGGCCCGGTGTACCACCAGAGCGGGGCCCGGAGCAGACCTCGACTTTCCGGGCCGATTTCCTGTCCGAGGCCGAAGGTATCGAGGCGCCGGCGCCCCCCATCGCTGGTATCGATGCCCTGCCCGCGGGCTCGGCGCTGCTGGTAGTCAGGCGTGGCCCCAACGCCGGTTCCCGCTTCCTGCTCGACCGGTCCACCACCAGTGCTGGACGTCACCCGGATAGCGACATATTCCTCGATGACGTCACGGTGTCTCGCCGGCACGCCGAGTTCCGCCGTGAAGGTGGTGAGTTTGTCGTTGTGGATGTCGGCAGCCTCAACGGTACCTACGTGAATCGCGAACCGGTGGATACCGCAATGCTGGCCAACGGCGACGAGGTCCAGATCGGCAAGTTCCGGCTGGTGTTTCTGTCCGGTCCGCGCGGGAGCCGAGGGGCTGACCAGGGGACACAGTGACGGCCCCACGCCGATCCGGGGATCGTTCCGGGGTGAGCATCGGCACGGTGCTTGCCCAGCTGCGGGCTGAATTTCCCGATGTCACTATTTCCAAGATCAGGTTTTTGGAGTCCGAAGGGCTGGTCCAGCCAGAGCGCACTGCCGCCGGTTACCGGCAATTCTCGGTAACAGATGTGGAACGGCTACGTTACGTGCTCGCTGCCCAGCGTGATCACTACCTGCCACTGCGGGTTATCAAGGAGTATCTGGACGCGCGAGACCGGGGCGATCCCGCCCACCATCTTCCAGGGCGACCCCCCGAACGGACGGCTGCCGTTCGCTGGCCAGCTCCGTCACGGCCGCTGGTCAGTGCTTTCCCGGAGGCTGTCCCCGACGGCGATCCCGACGCGGGGGTCGAACCAGGCCCAGCCGAATTGCTCGGCGCTGGTACCGGCCGGGTGACGCAAGAGGAGCTGCTCGCAGCAGCAGGTATCAGCGGTGCATTGCTGACTCAACTTGAGCAGTTTGGCCTGGTCCGCCCGGGTCCAGCCGGCTTTTATGACGCAGATGCGGTGCAGGTGGCCAAGACCGCGCAGGCCATGACCGACTTCGGGCTAGAGCCCCGGCACCTGCGCGCCTTCCGAGCTTCGGCAGACCGCGAGGTCGGATTGCTGGCGCAGATTGTCACCCCCCTGACCCGGCAACGCGATCCCGACGCGCGGGCCCGTGCTGACGAGGTCGTCCGGGAGCTGGCCGTGCTCTCAGTGCGGTTGCACGCTTTGCTGGTGAAGGTCGGGCTGCGGGGCGTCACCGGGACCTGACCTGGACGCGGCAGAGCGAGGCAGCGCGGGAATTTGCCCGGCTGCAGGACTCGGCATTCCGACCGCGCCCCGTGTAGCGTCTAAAGAGGTAGCGATGGCGGAGAAGCGACTGGGCTGGCAGCTGCTGGCGGCCGGTACCCAATCCACCGCCGAACACGACGATCCTTGAGGCACCCGGACCACGGGCTGCGGCGGGAGGGAGGCGCTAACGCGATGAGCGAGATGCGTGTCGTCGGGGTCCGGGTGGAGCTGCCAGCGAACCAGCCGATCCTGCTGCTGCGGGAAACCAACGGCGAGCGTTACTTGCCGATCTGGATTGGATCGGGGGAAGCGACCGCCATCGCGCTGGAACAGCAGGGCGTGCAGCCGGCCCGGCCGATGACCCATGACCTGCTGCGGGACGTGATCCGGGCGCTGGGCGGAAAGCTGAAGCAAGTCAGGATCACCGAGCTGCAAGAAGGCACGTTCTTCGCCGAGCTCGTCTTCGACGGCAACGTCCGGGTTTCTGCGCGGCCGAGCGACTCGGTGGCGTTGGCCTTACGGGCCGGCGTGCCGATTCACGCCGAAGAGGCGGTGCTCTCGGAAGCCGGTCTGATCATCCCGGACGAGCAGGAGAACGAGGTCGAGAAGTTCCGGGAGTTCCTCGACTCGGTCTCCCCTGAGGACTTCCGTGGCGCGGACACCTGAGTAACTCCGCCTTGCAGCCGGTACCTTTGGCCTCGATCTGAGGTTGAGGGTGAGACTTTGCCGCGCGTCGTATTGACCGGTCACCCGGCGGCGCCTACCGTCGACCCTCACAGCGAGTCGCGCCGGTGTGATTCGCTTCGAACAGCCGGATGAACTGCCGCGGGTCACATGGGGGCGGACCGCCGGCGCACGGCGTGGGAGGCATCGGTGGTCGACGGACCGCGCGGCGCAGCGGACATCCCTGCTCATGACCTCGCGCAGTCCCAGACTGGTGAACCGGCCGAGCAAGGCACCCTGTTCCCCGACTCCATCCTCGGCGATCCTCACGGTGCTACGGACGACCTGCTCGGCTACCGGGGGCCAGCCGCGTGCCAGATCGCCGGGATCACCTACCGCCAACTGGACTACTGGGCACGGACGAATCTGGTCGTGCCATCCATCCGCGGCGCCTCAGGGTCAGGCAGCCAGCGCCTGTACTCGTTCAAGGACATCCTGGTTCTCAAGGTAGTGAAGAGGTTGCTGGACACCGGCGTCTCGCTACAGAACATCCGTGTCGCCGTGGCGCACTTGCGCCGTCGCGGAGTGCACGACCTGGCCCGTATCACCCTGTTCAGCGACGGCACCACGGTCTACGAGTGCACCTCCGCGGAGGAAGTCGTCGATCTCTTGCAGGGCGGCCAAGGGGTATTTGGCATCGCCGTCAGCGGGGCCATCAAGGAAATCGCCGGAACGATCAGCCAGTTTCCTCCTGAACGTGCCGACGGCGGGCACGTCGACGCCACTCCCGAGGATGAGCTGACCAAGCGGCGGCGCGCCCGCAGGATCAGCTGACAGCTCCGCTGTGTACCCGCTCACAACGACGTGCCGGGACGGCGGGAAGCTGATGTCGGCAGGTAGGCTGGAAACGTAGTCGCCAATCCGGCGCGAGGAGAGTCGCCAGCCGTATCTCGGCTCTGGCCGGGTGTGGGCAACACAGAGGGGAGAATCGGTCGGGGACGATGCCCCGCACTCCCACCGCGAGGCCCGGAGGTTGTTGCGATGGATACTCCCGACCGACGTTCGTTGTCCGATCTGGAACACGGCAGGCCTTTCGCGGACCGGCACATCGGGCCCCGCCCGACTGATCTAGCCAGGATGCTGGACGTCATCGGTGTCGGGTCCCTGGAGGAGCTCGGGCAACGGATGCTGCCGCCCGCGCTGGCTGGCGACTGTGGCGCCGGGGCGGTCGTGGACCTGCCGGCCGCCGCTACCGAGGAGCAAACGCTGGCGGAGCTTCGCGAACGGGCGGCCCGGTGCCACCCGCGGGTGCCGATGATCGGGATGGGGTATCACGGCACCGTGACGCCGCCGGTGATCCGCCGTTCGGTGCTGGAAAACCCGGCCTGGTACACCGCCTATACGCCCTACCAGCCGGAAATCTCCCAGGGGCGGCTCGAGGCCCTGCTGAACTTCCAGACGATGATCTGCGATCTCACCGGCCTGCCGGTGGCCAACGCCTCCTTGCTCGATGAGGCCACCGCCGCCGCGGAGGCGATGACGCTGCTGCGCCGGGCGAGCCGGGGCAGCTCGGCGCGTTTCCTAGTGGACGCCGACACATTGCCGCAGACCCTGGCCGTGCTGGCTACCCGGGCCGAACCACTGGGCATCGAGCTGGACGTGAGAGACCTGTCCAGCGGGCTGCCGGAGCATGGATTCTACGGTCTGTTGGTCTCCTACCCAGGCGTGTCTGGTGTGGTGCGCGATTACCAGGCGCTGGTCGAGCAGGCGCACCTGCGTGGCGCCGCTGTAGCCGTCGCGGCCGATCCACTGGCCTTGATCCTGCTGGTGCCTCCGGGGGAGCTCGGCGCTGACGTGGTAATCGGCTCTACTCAGCGTTTCGGGGTGCCGCTGGGCTTCGGCGGCCCGCATGCCGCCTACCTTGCCGTCCGCGCGGGCTTGGAGCGGCAGGTGCCTGGCCGCTTGGTCGGTGTGTCCCGGGACGCCGAGGGAGCACCGGCATTGCGCTTGGCATTGCAGACTCGGGAGCAGCACATCCGCCGGGACAAGGCCACCAGCAATATCTGCACCGCGCAGGTGCTGCTGGCCGTGATGGCCTCGATGTACGCCGTCTACCACGGGCCTGAGGGGTTACGTGAGATCGCTCAACGGACACACCGAATGGCCGCGGTGCTCGCCGCCGGATTGCGTGGCGGGGGCATCGAGGTGGCACCTGAGGCGTTCTTCGACACGGTTGTGGCCAGGGTGCCTGGCCGGGCCGCCGAGGTCGTCCGGGCCGCCCGGGAGGCTGGCATCGACCTGCGCTTGGCTGGCTCCGATCACGTGGGAATCAGCTGCGCGGAAACCACGATCCGCGAACACTTGAAGGTCGTGTGGGCGGCCTTCGGCGTGCCCGAGGCTGATCCGGACACCCTTGACCGGGAGATCCCGGACGCCATCCCCTCCGCATTGCGGCGGACCTCGCCATTTCTCACCCATCCGGTGTTTACCGACCACCACAGCGAGACGGCACTGTTGAGGTACCTGCGTTCGCTGGCCGACAAGGACCTGGCGCTGGATCGCAGCATGATCCCGCTCGGCTCCTGCACCATGAAGCTCAACGCCACGGCGGAGATGGAGCCAATCAGTTGGCCACAATTCGCGCAGCTGCACCCCTTTGCTCCCCGCGAAGACGCAGCTGGCTTGCTCGAGGTGGTGAGCGACCTGGAGCGGTGGCTGGCCGAACTGACCGGGTATGACGCCGTGAGCATGGCGCCCAATGCGGGCAGCCAGGGAGAGTTTGCCGGCCTGCTGGCAATACGTGCCTACCACCGCAGCAGCGGCGAATCGGGTCGCGATGTGTGCCTGATCCCGGCGAGCGCGCACGGCACCAACGCGGCTTCGGCGGTGATGGCGGGAATGCGCGTCGTGGTTGTCGGCTGCGATAGCCGCGGTGATATCGATCTCGACGATCTCCGCGCGAAAATCGCCGAGCACGGGACCAGGCTGGCCGCTATCATGATCACTTATCCGTCGACGCACGGGGTCTACGAGCCGGGTGTGACGCAGGTGTGCGAGCTGGTACATGAGGCCGGCGGGCAAGTCTACGTCGACGGGGCAAACCTCAATGCACTGCTCGGCCTAGCCAGGCCAGGACATTTCGGTGCCGATGTCAGCCATCTCAACTTGCACAAGACCTTCTGCATCCCGCATGGTGGCGGCGGGCCCGGGGTCGGCCCCATCGGCGTGCGGGCACACTTGGCCCCCTTCCTGCCGGGGCACCCGGAGACCGATCCCGACACCGCCGTGGGCCCGGTGACCGCGGCGCCGTGGGGAAGCGCCTCAATCCTGCCCATCTCCTGGGCCTACATCCGGATGATGGGGGCTGACGGCCTGCGCCGTGCCACCCTGACTGCGGTGGCCGCGGCGAACTATGTGGCGCGGCGCTTGGAACGCTACTTCCCGGTGCTCTACACCGGCACCAACGGGCTGGTTGCTCACGAATGCATCCTCGACCTGCGGTCGATCACCAAGGCCACCGGAATCACCGTCGATGACGTTGCCAAGCGGCTGGCTGACTATGGCCTGCACGCCCCGACCATGTCCTTCCCGGTCGCCGGTACCTTGATGGTGGAACCCACCGAAAGTGAGAGCCTCGCCGAACTGGACCGCTTCTGCGACGCCATGATCGCGATCCGGGATGAGATCAACCGGGTCGCCGAAGGGGAGTGGCCTGTCGAGGACAATCCGCTTCGTAGCGCGCCGCACACGGCGACGTGCGTACTCGACAAGTGGGACCATCCCTACAGCCGGGAGCTCGCCGCCTACCCGATGGGTCGATCGGCCACCAAAGTGTGGCCGTCGGTGCGGCGGATTGACCAGACTCATGGAGACCGCCACCTCGTGTGCTCCTGCCCTCCGATCGAGGCGTTCAGCTCCTGATCTGGCTACTCGCCAGTCCGGAAGGCCTCCATCACCGGGAACATTGACTTCATTCACGATTCTCCGCGTGAGGTGGCTGTCCTGACCGACATCTTCACGAACTACCGCACGGCCATTTCAGCCGATCACGTGCGGGACGTTACGTGCGTCGCGTCCCGCACGCTTCCGACGTACTCCTCGACCAGGTCCTCCAGCGCGACAACTCCTGCGGTGTTCCCGTCAGCGCTCACCACCCGGGCGAGGTGACTGCTTGAGCGGCGCAGCAATGCCAGGGCCTCGCCGTACTTGGCGGTCGACGCCACCTCGGGTAGCGGTCGGACACTGCTAGCCGGCACCGGCGTGCCCGGGGGACTACCCAGCAGCTCCAGTACGTCTTTCACATGGATGTAGCCGACGAGCTGCCCATCGATTCCCGGTTCCCGGCGACATAGTGGGAAGCGGGAGAAACCGGTCTGCGCCACGGCCTGTTCGATGTCGCCCAGCGTCGGTTGGGCCGGCACCGTGGTCAGATCGGACAGGGGAATCAGCACATCAGCAACCGTGCGCTCCCTCGTCGACAAGGTCTGCGTCAATCTGCGGTGTTCCTGGCTGTCAAGCAGACCTTCCCGGCTGGAGTCGGCGATGAGGTTGGCCAGCTCGTCAGGGCTGTAGGCGCTCGCCAGCTCGTCGCGGACCTGCACCCTGAATAGGCGCAACACCAGCCTTGCGGTCTGGCTGAACAGTGCGATGACGGGCCGGGTCACCCGCATGAACGCGACCAGCGGCGGAACCATCCATAGTGCGGCACGCTCGGGGCCGGCGATTGCAATGTTCTTGGGCACCATCTCACCAAGCAGAATGTGCGCCACGGTGACCATGCCGAGCGCGACAACAAAGGCGATGGTGTGCAGCACCGCGTCAGGTACAGGCAATGGATCGGTCAACCACTCCAGGACACGAGCGACAGCGGGTTCACCGAGAGAACCGAGCCCTAATGAGCTGATCGTGATGCCCAGCTGTGCCGCGGCCAGCATCAGCGGCAGCATTTCCGCGGCGCGCATCACCGTGCCAGCGCGTGCCACCCCTCGTTTGGCCAGCGCTTCCAGCCGGTCCCTCCGTGCGCTGATCAAGGCGAACTCCGCACCGACGAAGAATGCGTTGGCGGCCAGCAACAACATCGCTACCAGCAGCGCCATGCCACTCATGAGGTCGCCTGCTCGGCGAGTGCGGTACGGGTGAGCCGCAGCTCAGCAATGCGCCGGCGGTCCATCCGCGTCACGGTCAGCCGCCAGCCATCGGATTCGATCCCGTCGCCTATGGTGGGAATGCGGCCCAGCCGTTCCAGTAACAGCCCGGCCACGGTCTCGTAGTCCCCTTCGGGCATCACAAATCCGACCGCATCGACCAGCTCGTCTGCTCTCAGCAGTCCGGAGATGAGCCAGCTCCGCTCGTCCAGTGCCCGCACCCGGGAGACTTCCAGCCGGTCGTGCTCGTCGCGGACATCCCCGACGATCTCTTCGACTAGGTCTTCCAGGGTGACAATGCCGGCGGTTCCGCCGTACTCGTCGACCACAATCGCGACCTGCAGGCCCTGGCCACGCAGCCGGTCGAGCAGCGCGTCGCCGTCCAGCGAACTGGGCACGGTAGGAACCGGGCTGGCCAGCGAGCCGACCCGGATCACAGCGCGCTGAGCGGCGGGCAGCGCGAAGGCTTGCTTGACGTGCACCACGCCACGCACGTCGTCGAGGTCACCGCCATAGACCGGGAACCGGGAAAAGCCGGTCTGACGCGCGGTGTCCACCAGAGCCAGCACCGGCGCGTCCGCGCGCAACGCCTTCACCCGCACCCGCGGCGTCATCAGCTCTTCGGCGGTGCGCTCACCGAAGCGCAGCGAGCGGTCGAGCAACGTTGCGGTGCCCTCATCCAATGTCCCGTGCTGGGCACTGCTGCGCACCAGCGAACCGAGCTCCTGAGGTGAGCGCGCGGATCGCAGATCTACCGCCGGCTCGATACCCAGCCGGTGGACGATCCAGTTGGCGGCTCCGTTCAATGCGGATATAAGCCAACCGAATGCGACGGAAAACGCATTGACCACGCCAGCGACCCGCCTGGCCGTGTGCAGCGGCCGGGAAATGGCCATATTCTGCGGGACCAGCTCGCCGAAGACCATCGACAACATGGTGGCCAGCGCTAACCCGACCCCGAGGGAGATCGCGCCCACGGTGCTTGCGGGCAGCCCCAGAGCTTCCACGCCAGGACGGACCAGGTCGATGATCGCCGGCTGGGCGACGTACCCGGTGAGCAGGGTAGTGATCGTGATGCCCACCTGGGCGCCGGAGAGCTGGAAAGACAGCGTGTTGCGGGCGTGTTGCACCTGCCGAGCTCGCCGGTCGCCGACCTGCTGTACATGCGCGTCGACGGTGCTGCGTTCCACGGTGGTGAGGGCGAACTCAGCAGCGACGAAGACGAAGGTGCCGACGGTCAGCGCGATCAGGGCAAACAGTCCCCAGAATGGGACCAAGACCTGATCCCAGACGCTACGCAGGACGTCCATCACGTCGCCGTGATATCCAAGCGCTGTCGGGGCAGCCGGGCCCGGGACCCGGCCGGCTACTACAGCCAGGCGTCGATGCGGCAGGCACCGAGTCGTCACACTCCTCGCGGGCCGGGATTCGATCGATTCTACGGACGCACGGAGGGCTGTCGAGCCAGGTAGGTCGCAGCGTGGCCGATCGGGCTAACCGGGTTGGCTCTGCATACGGCCGAACTCCAGAGGTGACCGGTTCGCGTGCAGGAACTGCACGGAATGCCCCGGCCAGACTTCAAAGGTAGATGTGAACAGCACGATGTTGAAGTGTCCGCCACTAGCCGCCTCACCAGCCCCGGGGCAGCGGGTGTCCCTCAGCGAATCCAGCCGCCGACTGCACCCCGACGACCGCACGCTCGGCTAGCTCCGGCAGGGTCCGGGCGCCGGCGTAGGTGCAAGCGCTGCGTACCCCGGCACAGATGTAGTCGATGAGGTCCTCCACCCCCGGACGTTGCGGGTCAAGGTACATGCGAGCGGTAGAAATGCCTTCCTCGAACAGCGCCTTGCGGGCCCGGTCGAAGCTGTCGTCGCGGGTGGTCCGGGCGGCGACGGCCCGCTTGGATGCCATCCCGTAGGACTCCTTGTAAGGCTGGCCGGTTTCGTCGCGCTGCAGGTCACCTGGTGACTCGTAGGTGCCCGCGAACCATGAGCCGATCATCACGTTGGATGCTCCCGCAGCCAGCGCCAGCGCGACGTCACGGGGGTGGCGCACGCCGCCGTCGGCCCAGACGTAACCGCCGGCAGCGCGGGCGGCGGATGCGCACTCGGCTACCGCGGAGAACTGTGGCCGGCCTACCCCGGTCATCATCCGGGTGGTGCACATCGCGCCCGGGCCAACTCCGACCTTGACGATGTCGGCGCCTGCCTCGATCAGGTCTCGGGTGCCCTGCCCAGAGACCACGTTGCCGGCCACCACCGGCACGCTGGGCCGGCGGGACCGGACGGCAGCCAGCGCGTCGAGCATCTTGCGCTGATGGCCGTGCGCGGTGTCGACAACCAGCACGTCGACACCTGCTGCGAGCAGAGCCTCGGTCTTGGCGGTGACATCGCCGTTCACGCCAAGCGCCGCGGCCACGCGAAGCTGGCCACTGCGGTCGAGTGCTGGACGGTAAAGCTCTGCCCGCAGCGCCCCGGTCGTGGTCAGCACACCGACCAGCCGGCCTTCGGCGTCGACCGCGAGCGCGAGTTCCTGACGGCGGTGGTTTAGCTGATCGAAAACCTTGCGCGGTTCGGCATCGGCTGGCACTACGACCAGGTCGGTCTGCGCCACGTCTGCCAAGCGCGCGAATCGATCCACCCCGTTCAACTCGGTCTCGGTGACCAGCCCGACCGGTCGATGAGTGCTGTCAAGCACCACTACAGCCCGGTGCGCCCGCTTCGGTAACAGGTTGATTGCGTCGGCGACAGCATCCTGCGGGCCGAGCGTGAGCGCGGTGTCCAACACGAGGTGCCGCGATTTGACCCACCTCACCGTCTCGGCGACCGCTGCCGGGTCCACGTCCTGGGGTAGTACTGCCAGGCCACCGCGGCGGGCCACCGTCTCAGCCATCCGGCGTCCTGCCACCACGGTCATATTGGCGACTACCAGCGGGATGGTGGTCCCTGACCCGTCCACGGTCGACAAGTCCGCATCGAACCGCGACCCCACGTCTGAGTACGACGGGACGAGGAACACATCGTCATAGGTCAGCTCGTATCCCGCACCCTGCCCTTCCAGAAACCGCACTCAGTCCACGCTACTCAGCCAACCGGCACCGAAGATGGACGACACTATCGTGGGCGAGATGGTGCGCGGGTTATTTGCCGGGCTCGCGACGCTCGATCTCGTTCATCGGGTGAGGCGGCGGCCGGGGGTGGATGAGAAGGTCGTCGCGCAGTGCAGTGATCTGGCAGCGGGCGGCCCGGCAGCAGCTGCCGCGGTGACGTTCAGCGCCCTGGGCGGGCATGCCACGTTGTTGTCCCCGCTGGGTCCTGGCCCGATTGGCCGGCTGGTCAGGGACGATCTGAACGGCGCTGCAGTGCACACCGTGGACGCCTGGGCCGGCGGCGCGGATCTCAGTGTGTCGGCGATCACCGTCCTTGACGGCACCGGTGAGCGGTCGGTGGTGTCGCGCAACGCAGAGGACATCGTCGTTGCTGTGCCCACTGATTTGCCAGTTCTCATGCGGCATACCGATGTCGTGCTCATCGACGGGCACTATCCTCACCTCGCTATCGCCACCGCGCGGGCCGCGAAGGATGCCGGGGTACCGGTTGTTCTGGACTGCGGAAGCACCAAAGCGGTCTACGACGTACTGGTTCCGCTCGCCGACGCCGTGGTGTGCTCGTCGAATTTCGGTGCTCTACCGGATGAGTTCGACGCGGTGACCACGGCGCTGCTGGCCGCTGGCGCTCGCCTGGTGGCCATGACGGCGGGCGCCGCACCGGTGCGCTGGCGGACCAGAGATGCCGCAGGCGCTGTCGAGGTCCCTAGCGTTGATGTCCGCGACACCCTGGGCGCGGGCGACGTGCTGCATGGAGCCTTCGCCTTCGCCCGGGCACAGGGGGTCACCGACGCGGACCGTGGCTTGGGCTTCGGCGTTGCAGTGGCATCGCTGCGAGTGCAGCATGCCGGCCCCCGGTCCTGGCTCAACGACCCGAGGCTGCACAGGTTGGTCGTTCACCCGTGAACTCGACCGCACCGACGTCGAGAGGCAGGTCAGTGCCACCTACTGGCTGGCTGCCTCGCGTAGCCGGCGCGCGAGCGGCTCGCGTCCCAGGGGCTGGGTCACCGGATCGGTCGGGGGAGTCGGTGGGATCCGCAGGACCAGCGGTTCCTGTGCAGTAACCGTCACAAGCTCCTGGTAGTGGTGGAGTTTCAGTTCCTCTCCGTCGAGCAACAGGTACTCCGCTTGCCCGGCGGTGATTTGTACCCGCAACCGCTGCCCGCGCCAGCGCATCCGGAAGGCGATCCTGGTCAATGCCTCGGGGAGCCGGGGCGCGAATGCCAAGCCGCCGTCGTCGAGGTGGCGCAGACCGCCGAATCCGGCCACCAGCGCAGACCAAGCACCGGCCAGCGCGGCGATATGCAAACCCTGATCGGTGTTGTTGGCCAGGTCAGCCAGATCGACCAGCGCGGTCTCGCACAGGTAGTCATAAGCCAAGTCGAGCTGATTGGTCTCGGCCGCCAACACCGCCTGCGTGGCCGCCGACAGCGATGAGTCGCGGACGGTAATCCGCTCGTAGTAGGCGAAATTGCGGGCTTTCTGCTCGGGGGTGAATGCTTGCGGGCACAGGTGCATGGCAAGCACCAGGTCAGCTTGCTTCACCACCTGCTTGCGGTAGAGGTCGAAATACGGAAAATGCAGCAGCAACGGGTATTGATCCGCTGCCGTCGCAGCAAAATCCCAGGGGGCGTGCTCGGTGAAGCCCTCTGCCTGCGGGTGCACACCAAGCTTGGAATCGTAAGGGATCACCATCTCGGCCGCGGCGTCTCGCCACGATGCGCTTTCTTCAGCGTCAACCCCGAGGGTGGCGGCTTGATCTTGGTGCCGAAGCACCGCGTCGGCCGCAGCGCGCAGGTTTCGCTGTGCCATCAGGTTGGTGAAGACGTTGTTGTCGGCTAGTGCACTGTACTCGTCCGGCCCGGTCACACCGTCAATGCGGAAGTGGCCCTCTAGATCGTGATGACCCAGCGAACGCCACAGCCGCGCGGTCTGCACCAGCAGTTCCAGCGCGACATCACGCTCAAAATCAGCGTCGCCGGTTGCGGTCACGTGGCGGATCGCCGCGTCGGCGATGTCGGCATTGATGTGGAAGGCCGCGGTACCGGCTGGCCAGTACCCCGAACATTCCTGGCCGCGGATGGTGCGCCAGGGAAACGCTGCGCCAGCCAGGCCAAGCTGTGCCGCGCGCTCCAGGGCTAGCGGAAGAATCTGCTGCCGCCAGCGCAGCACGTCGGCGGCTGCGTCCGGGACCGTGTGGCTCAGCATCGGCAGCACGAATGTCTCGGAGTCCCAGAAGGTGTGGCCGTCGTATCCCGGTCCTGTGAGGCCCTTGGCGGCGATGCCGCGCCTTTCGGCCCGTGCCCCCGCCTGCAGGACATGGAAGGACGCGAACCGCACCGCCTGCTGGAGCTGCGCGTTGCCCTCGACTTCCACGTCGGCCGCGGCCCAGAAGTCGTCGAGATAGCGGCGCTGCTCAGTGGTCAGCCCAGTCCAACTGGTGAAGCGCGCGGCCGCAAGCGCCGCTCGTACCTGATCATTGAGCGCCGGTAACGATCGTTGCGAGGACCAGCCGTAGGCCAGGTACTTCACCACTCGCAGCCGCTGCCCGGGCTCCAGCCGGCAGATCACCGTCGTGCGTGCGACGTGCTCGGTCGCCGAGGAGTGGAACTCCGTACGCGATGGCCCCATCACCTCGTGATCCATCGCCGCGGCCATCCGCAACCCGGAGTGGCGGGTGCTGTGCAGCAGCGTCGCCCCGGTGTCGTTGCACCGGTGCTGTTCGGCGACCAGCGGTTCGGACAGTGCCGCGGCCACCCGCGGGTCTTGGGCGACCGGGGGCATCTGCTCGTTGGCGAACAGTTCGGATTGCAGGACGAGCAGCACCGGGTCGTCGACCGGCTCAACTTCGTAGTTGATCGCGACCACAGCCCGTTGGACCAGCGACACCATTCGCTGCGAAGCGACTCGCACTGCCTTTCCAGCGGGGGAGACCCACTCAACCCGGCGGCTGAGGGTGCCGGCCCGCAAATCGAGGGTGCGTTCGTGCGAGCGCAGCTGGCCGTACCGCACGTCGAGCGGCTCGTCGTCGACCAGCAGCCGGATGAGCTTGCCGTTGGTCACATTGATCATCGTCTGGCCGGATTCGGGATAGCCGTAACCACCTTCGGGGTACGGCAGTGGCCGCAGTTCGTAGAAGGAGTTGAGGTAGCTGCCGGGCAGCGCGTGTGGATCGCCTTCGTCGAGGTTGCCGCGCAGCCCGATGTGCCCGTTGGCGAGTGCGAAGACTGACTCCGTGTGGCCCAGCGCGGTCAGGTCCAGCCCGACTTCCCGGACCGCCCACGGCTCGACGGCGAATCGCTGCTGCTCGATCATGTGCGCCCCAGTAGCTCAGCGAGGTCGCGAACGACGATATCGGCGCCGTGTGCCCGTAACGCATCGGCCTGCCCGACCCGGTCTACCCCGACGACGTAGCCGAAGTGCCCGGCGCGACCGGCCCCGACTCCGGCCAGCGCATCCTCGAACACGGCGGCTGCCTCTGGTGGCACCCCGAGCAGCCGGGCTCCGGCCAAGAAGGTGTCCGGCGCGGGTTTACCGGCAAATCCTTCACGTGCCGCGACCAATCCGTCGATACGCGCATCGAACAGATCCACCAGCTTCGCGGAGGTAAGCACCTGCTCGGCGTTGGCGCTGGAGGTGACCACCGCGCAGGGCAAGCCGGCCTCGCGAGCGGCGTGCAGGTAGCGCACCGAGCCTGGGTAGACGGTCACCCCTTGGGTCCTGATCAGCTCCAGGACGAGATCGTTTTTCCGGTTGGACAGCCCGTACACGGTCGCGGTGCCGCCCGGGTCCTGTGGTGTGCCAATCGGCAGCTCGATGTGGCGCGACTGGAGAAACGCCTGGGTACCAGCCAACCGCGGTCTGCCATCGACATAGGTGTCGTAGTCGGTACGGGCGTCGAACTCCACATAGGCCCCGCCGGTGTCCCTGGATCGCTGGGCCAGGAAGTCGTCAAACATCTGCTTCCACGCTGCGGCATGTTGCTTGGCCGTCTGCGTCAGCACGCCGTCTAGATCGAACAGCAAACCCCGTATGAAGCCGGGCACGCCGAGCGCGCTGATCATGCGCACCCCCATCCGTTGGGTCAGACCGGAAAGATCAATCTCGAGCCGAGAATCGTAGCGAACCTCCGGCAATGATGATCAGTTCACACCCTTGCCACCCGCCACTTGACGCCCTCCCTCCGGCGCCGTCGGGCGCCTGCGGTAGGTCGAGATCTGGCGGCACGTCAGCGTAGCTGGGTGGCGGGCAGGGCGACGGTGGTGATCACCAGGTGCTCGCTGCGCACCAGTGGCCGTCCAGCTCGGTCAGCGGGGTGGTCGGTGCGGGTTGCTTCCTGCCACCACAGGTGGGCAGCGATGCAGCCGACCGCAGGATCAGCCGTGCTCCCGGTGATCGTGACGGTGGCCTCGTCGAACCCTGGCGATCAACTCGCTGGTTACCTTGCCCGTGCCTCGGTCACGAATCCGGTTGGTTGCTCGGGGTCACCTCGAGCAATCGTGCGATGGCAGTGAGGACGTCGGTGATCGTGATCCGAAGCAGACCCGGGTCGGGCCGGTCAGCGAACGTGTCACCGGTGCTGCCCGCCCACAGCGCACAGTGCTGTGGACGTTCGTGAGGTGGGCCCCAGTGCTGCGGGGACACCGGCCCGAACAGGACCACCGACGGTGTGTGATACGCGGTGGCGAGATGAGCGATGCCGGTATCGCCGCAGATCACCATGGTGGCATCCGCGACCACCGCAGCCAGTTCAGACAACGTGGTGCGGCCGGTGAGCACCGAGCCCTCCGGTAGACCCGCCATAGCGGCCACCTGCTGCGCAAGCGGCTGCTCGCCCGCGCTGCCGGTCACGGCCACACGTAGCCCGACGCCGGCTAGCCAGCGTGCCACTGCCGCATACCGCTCGGGAGGCCACTGCCGAGCGGGAAACCCGCATCCGGGGTGCACGACGACCGCCCGCGGTACCGGGCTCGGTAGCCGTGGGCGGCGTAGATCGAGGTTGGACGGGTCAGCGGGGATTCCGAAATAACCCAGCATCCGGCACCACCGCACCACCTCATGGTGGTCGCCATTCCACTCTGGGCCCGCTATTCCGGGAAAGGCATGGGTGAGCAAAGTGGTGGGCTTGAGCGCGCGTAACGACTGGGTGCTCTGCGGTCCCCGGCCATGCAGGTTCACGGCAACCGCGGGGGGTGGCTGGTGCCAGTTGATGGCACCCAGGTGCGGGGTGGGCAGCAGGTCGTCCACCGCCCCGGTGAGCAGGGCCAGCTCCTGCAGCACTGCCGGTGCGGCGAGCACTACCTGGTGATCCGGGTAGGCCGCCCGCAGGCCGCGGAGGGCGGGCACCGCAGTGAGCAGGTCACCGAGACCCAGCGCGCGCAGCACCAGCATCGTCGGGTGGTTCACGGCGGCATTGATGGCCGGTTTATGGCCAGGAGGACTCGTGTGACGAGCAGACCACCATCTCCCGAAGCTCGCACCCAGGCGGTTGGCGCAGCGCGTGGATCACCGCGGCTGCCACGTCCTCGGGCCGGTTGAGTTTGGCGTCCGGCGGTGGCTTGTACTGCTCGTCGCGGCCATCGAAGAACGCGGTATGCATGCCGCCTGGAATCAGCAGCGTCACTCCGATACGCCCGGCGGTCTCAGCAGCCAGCGCGCGGGTGAATCCGATCACGCCGAACTTGGATGCGCAGTAGGCAGTCGCGTCCGGGAACACCCGCAGGCCCAACGTGGAGGAGCAGGTCACCACGGTCCCTCGGGAGCGCTCGAGGTGCGGCAGTGCGGCGCGCACCACGCGGGCGGTGCCCAGGAGGTTGACCGCGATTACCCGTTCCCAGGCCTCGGCGGGCACTTCGCCGAATGGGCCGCAGGAATCGATCCCGGCCGCGGTGAATACCGCATTCAGTGTCCCGCCGCCTGCGGACACCAGGGCCGCGACGGCGTCCTCGGTCGCGATCCGATCAGCCAGATCGGCTTGCACGTGATCGACCTTGATCGAAGGGGGGTTGCGGTCCAGGACTAGCGGACGTCCCCCAGCGGCGAGTACGGCCTCGACAGTGGCCGCGCCCAGACCGGAAGCACCACCGGTGATCAGCACATTGCCTAGCGGCCTCATACCTTCTCCTTCATCGGGCGCTGGAACTGCGGTTGCGCGGCGGACCGCGCTGCTGAGACAAGCCGGCTCGTCGAGTACTCGCCGACCAGTGGGATGATCACGACGCGACCGCCGTGCCGGCGTACTACCGGCTCCTCGGGCAGATCGCTGAGGGTGTAGTCGCCGCCTTTAACCCACACGTCCGGGCGGACGGTCTCCAGCAGTGTGGCGGGGGTGTCCTCATGGAACATGATCACTGCATCCACCGGTTCGAGGGCCTCGAGCAGCGCGATCCGGTCGGTCGCAGGCACGATTGGGCGGCCCGGCCCCTTACGCCGGCGTACCGATTCGTCGGAATTGACACAGACCACCAGGGCATCGCCCAGGGCGCGAGCCTGCCGCAGCAGGCTGAGGTGTCCCGGGTGCAGCAGGTCGAAGCAGCCGCCGGTGGCCACCAGCCGTTCGCCTCGCTGACGCAGCCGGTTCACGACCTCCGCAGGACACCCGCGCGGTGGCGAGAGGCGCCTACGGGGTCCGGCGGTGATCGATGCGGCACCCCCAGCGGCGACGAATCCTGCCGCCGAGCAGACCGCGGCAGCCACCGCTGCGTGGACGGAGGTGCCGCCGAGCAGGGCACCAGTCACCGCAGCAGCGAACGCGTCGCCCGCACCGCAGGTGTCGCCTTCCTGGGCAATCTTGTTTTTGGGTACCGGCACGGTGGCGCAGCCGTCTGCGGTAGCCAAGGCCGCGCCGCGGGCACCGAGCGTGACTGCCACCGCGTCGCACCGCCACCAGCCACGCAGCGCCGCGGCAACTGCTACGCCCGCACCTGCTCCCCGGTCGCTCGCGGGCACAGCCCTGGCTGCTTCGGCCTCGTTCGGCGTCACCAGGCGGCAGCCGGGCACGGGCAGCGCGCCCCGGGGGTGCGGATCCCACACGACGGGTATCCGGCGGGCGGCGGCCAGCAGCGCATCCCGGACTGCTGGTTCGGCCGTGACATCGCGCCCATAGTCGGACACGAGGACCGCCGCGGCCCCGCGCAGAACCGTTGGGAAGCGGGTGCCAGCGGGACCGCCGGCAGCCCGGCCGTCGCCGGTGTCGACCCGCACCAGAGGACCGCCTTGCGTGCGGATCCTGGTCTTGCACGCGGTAACGCCGCGCAGCGGCATCCGCACCAGCTCCACGTGGGATGCCAGCAGGTCAGCCAGCAGCCGGGCTGGGGGGTCGGTGCCCAGCGCCGTCACCAAGACCACGTCATGCCCAGCCCGTGCCGCCAGTAGCGCGGCAAGGCCCGCCCCACCGGGACGCCAGCACTGCGTCTGGACATCCACGACGGGTACCGGGGCGTCCGGGGAGAGCCGGTTCACCTGGCCGGCGATGTCGCTGTCGAGCAGCGTGTCGCCGACCACGACCACCCGCGCACCGCTCATAGCTGCGGTTTCAGCGCGGTCACACCCAGTGCGCCGTCGATCGCGAGGCAGATCGCGTGCAC
Organism: Actinomycetota bacterium; assembly: GCA_021324675.1. Taxonomy (GTDB): domain Bacteria; phylum Actinomycetota; class Actinomycetes; order Mycobacteriales; family Pseudonocardiaceae. Next base: position 30,997 of record JAJPIR010000082.1, on the reverse strand, counting down.
GATGGCGAGATGGACCTCCTGCACGGTGGCGGCGCTAGGGGCCTCAACGGGGATCGCGTCGTCGCAGACAGCGGCCAGCGTGTTGGGCGCCGGGCCGGTCAGCGCCCACGCGGTCATGCCTACCTCGTGCGCCGCCTTTGCTGCTGAGACCACGTTACGGCTGGCGCCACTAGTGGATAACGCGATGAGCACATCGCCCGGCCGACCGTGCGCGAACACCTGCCGGGCGAACGATTCGTGCCCGCCGTAGTCATTGGTGATCGCGGTCAGCGACGACGTGTCGGCGTGCAGGGCGATCGCGGACAGGGGCCGCCGATCATGCAAGAACCGGCCGACGAGCTCGCCGGTGAGATGCTGGGCCTCCGCGGCGCTGCCACCGTTACCGCAAGCCAGCAAGCGACCCCCGGCGCCGAGCACGCCGGCGAGGTGACGGCCCCACAGCACTGCGCGGGCACCGGCGATGTCCTCCATCGCCGCCAGCGCGCTGCGCAGCGCGGCGAGGTGCTCGCGACTCATGGTTGGCCCCCCGCGGCTGTGGCTGGGCTGCTTCCCGGCAGGCAGGCTGACTCGGTCTCATCGCCCGCCAGCACCTGGCGGTAAAGCGCTTCTGTCTCCATCGCGATACGGCTCCAGCCATAGCGCGCCCGCGCCCGCGCCGCAGCGGTCGAACCGATGGCCGCCAGCCTCGCGGGGTCGGCGAGTAGTTCCCGCAGCCGTTGCGCCAGCACGGCCGGGTCCCGGGCTGGTACAAGTGCGCCGGTGCGCCCGTCGATCACGGTGTCGAGGTGTCCGCCCACCGCGGAGGCGATCACCGGTACCCCGCAGGCCATCGCCTCCAGGGGCACCATCCCGAACGGTTCGTACCACGGCACGCTGACCACCACGTCCGCTGAGCGCAGCAAGGCGGGAACGTCATCCCGGGGGATCTGGCCGATCAGCCGGACCCGGTCTTGCACGCCACTTGCCGCGGCGACGGCGGTCAGCCTGGCCTGCTCGGCATCCGCGATGGCGTCCCCACCGCCGGCGATGACCAGTTCCGCGTCCGGTACCGCAGCCATCGCCCGGACGGTCGTCTCGACGCCCTTGCGTTCGACCAGCCGCCCCAGGGACAGGATGCGGTGCCGGCCGTCGCGTGCTGCCCGCGGTCCGCGGGCAGTGAACCGGTCGAGGTCGACCCCGCACGGCACCACTGCTACCCGTGGCACCGGCACGCCGAGGGCGGTCAGTTCGGTCACCTCATCAGTGCAGGTCGCCACGACCAGCGCCGCGTCTCGCACCAGCTGCCTCTCCAGCCGTAACCGCGACGGTGGGCTGGTGTCCGACGCGCCCTGGTGCCTGCGCTTGACCACGCCGAGCGCGTGGAAAGTCTGCAGCACAGGGATGCCCATGCTGCCTGCCCCGCGTTGCGCTGCCAGCCCGCTCATCCAGAAGTGCGCGTGCGCCACATCTGGTGGCTCCACCAACCATCGCTGCGCCAGATAGTCGCCAAACTGGGCCATGTAGGGCAGCAAAGCGTCCTTAGGCAGGGTGCTGGCGGGTCCCGCGGGGACATGCTCGACAGTCACCCCGGGGCCCATCCGGACCCGATCGGGCAATTCGGCGCCGTCGCGACGGGTATAGACGGTCACGTGGTGCCCGCGCTCACCCAATGCTCGGGCGAGCTGTGCGACGTGCACATTCTGGCCACCTGAGTCGGCGCCGCCTATCGCCGCGAGCGGGCTGGCGTGCTCGGATATCAGGGCGATCCTCAACGGCTCACCTCCTTGAGCAGCTGATCCCAATCGGTGCAGAAGCGGTCGAGGGAATACCTGCGGCGGGCGGCGGCTCTGGCCGCCACGCCCACGTGCCGGGCAAGGTCACGGTCGGCGATGAACGTTCGCAGCGCGCTGGCCAGCCGATCGATCCGCGTGGAGATCACACCGGCCTCAGGGGGGACCGCCTCCACCACTTCGGTGGTGGCCAACGCGACCACGGGCATGCCCAGATGCATGGCTTCGAGCAGTGACAGGCCGAGCGAGGTCCAGCGGATCGGGTGCAGGTACACCCGGCGCCGGGCCAGCTCAGCGTGCATCCGCGCCTGGGGAAGGTCCTCGAAGGTGGTGATCCGGCCGCTCGCCGGCAGCTGGGACACCGCCATGCCGAAGACATCCAGGGAAGCCTGCCCGGCGAAGCGGGGCAGCAGGTCGGTGCCGGTGACCCGCCCGCGGCGCACCGGCTCGTTGATGACCACCGCGGCGTGCGGGACGTCGCCGGTGTAGCGGTAACCAGGGTCGGGGATGCCGTGTTCGATCACCACAGTCGGTGCGCGACCGCAGTCCCAGAACACGTCGTTGAACGGCGTGACATGCACGACGGGAATGTCGGACCGGTCAGCCATCGGATGGCGGGTGTCGGGCACGTCACCTCGAGGGGTGTTGTGCTCGACATAGACTGCCGGCACGTCAGGCCCGGGCTGGCGACCCAACCACTGTTGCGCCAGTTCGAGCTCGTGCGGGCGCTGCAGCACGACGACGTCGATGTCTGCGCTGGCCAGCTCAGCAGGCGTGATCTCCACCGCGTTCGACGGCCAGTCGAAAGTTCGGGCCCGGCCACGGCCGTCGGGGTCTCGGTCCGGTGTCACCGGCACCAGGTAGGTATGCGGGCCGCGGAAGAACGCCGTGCTCCAGGAGCCGTGGACATGCCAGTGCAGCACGTTCATGCCACGACCTCCATCCGGGGCTGGAACAGGGAGCCGACCGCATCGACGACGTCGGCCGGCCGCACACCGGACAGGCATGGATGACCGGGCACGGGGCAGTGCCGTGCCCGGGTGTCGCGGCAGGGTGCTTGCTGGTCACCGAGCAACACGGTCGCGACGCCGTAGGGTGCCCACCGGGCTGCGGGCACGACTGGAGCGAACAGCGACACCACCGGTGTGCCTACCGCAGCGGCCAGGTGTGCTGGCCCGGTGTTGCCGGCGATCACCACGCCGGCGTGGTCAAGGACCGCAGCCAACGTGCGCAGGTCGGTGCGGCCACCGAGGTCGATGCCTGTGTCGCCGGCCACCTGCGCGGTGAGCCGTTGCTCACCTGCTGAGCCGGTGACGACAACGCGATAGCCGGCGCTGGTGAGCAATCGGACCGCTTGTGCGCAGTGCTGTGCAGGCCATTCCCGGGCGGGAACCGATGCACCCGGGTGCATCACGACATAGCCCGGTGCTCCCGTGAGGTGCTCGACAGCAGGCAGCGGCCGGCGTACCGCAAGGCGCCCGTCGTCGCCGGCCGGCAGGCGGTAGCCGGCGGCATGGGCCAAGTCGAGGCTTCGCTGCGCCTCGGGCACGTCACCGTCGACATGATGGCGCAGATCCAGTAGCGAACCGGGATAGTCCTCGCTGATCGCGCCAATCCAGCCAACTCCGGCCAGCCGCAGCAGCAGCGCCAGGGGCAGCGGGGACTGGTGAAACGATGTCAGCAACAGCGCGGCTTGTGGCGCGTGCGCGCGTACCGCCTCCTGGAGCGCGGCGACATGCTCCGGCGTGACCGGGTCAGGACTGGGATCGATCCACGGTGCGCACCACTCGATGACCTCATCCGCCCCGGGCAGCAGCGCCGCGGCCGCGCTGCCGTGCGGGCCGGCGAGCATCACCACCTTGTCGGCGTGGGCGGCGACGGCCCGGACGGCGGGGCCAGCCAGCAGGACGTCTCCCGCATTGTCCAGCCGAGCAACCAGCGCGGTTGCGGCCATCGGGGCGGTGCTCATGGGCCGACCCGCCCCGACAGGGCGAGTTCGACCGCTGTGGTGATGTCTGGAGCTACCTCTGCGGCGGCCTCGATCTCCGGGCGTAGGGTGCGGCCAGTGGGGACCAGGATTCCCCGGGCGCCGGCCGCGGCGGCCGCGGTGACATCAGCGCCGGTATCCCCGATGACCACGCACCGGTCCACCGGGACGCCCAGCTGCGCTGCGGCGTCTTTCACCAGGCCCGGGGCTGGCTTGCGGCAGCCGCAGCCGTCCTTCTCGCCGTGCACGCAGACACTCCAGGCCTGGAACGGGCCCAGCAACTCCGACACCCTGGCGTTGACCTGCTCCAGCTGGGCAGGGCTGATCAACCCGCGCGCCACGCCGGACTGGTTGGTGACCACACCAAGGGGGATACCGATGTCGCGGAGCCGGTCCAGCGCCGCACGTGCCCCCGGAACCGGCTGCACCGCCGCAGGATCAGTGTTGTAGGGGACGTCGTGGACCAGCGTGCCGTCACGATCGAACAGCACCGCGGCCGGCACACTGATGGCTGGCGACACAGCTCGCCAGCGCAGTTCGCCAGCCAACCGGTGCCAGCACGCCACCGGTGGGATGGCGATGCTGCTGGCCAGCATCCGTCCGATCTCGCTGGCGCCGCGCGGCCCCGGCAGGATCCGGTGCGCGGCGAACTCGGTGGTCAGCGCGGCCCACGCCAGACCCGCCGTAGCCGCGACCTGGTGGCGGCGGCGCACCGCGGCCCCCACCGCCACAGCGGCGGCCGCGGTGGTCAGCGCGTGGCGTCGCAACCGGCCCGGCCCGTCGCCGATCCGTTCCCGCCAGCCGGGTCCGTGCCGCCGCCGCATCAGGACGTCGTCGGAGTTGCCACGTTGCGCGCGGACACTGGCCAGCGGTGCAGACGGCCGTACCGGGTGTACGGTGCACCGCTGCCCCTGCACGATCCGGTAGCCAGCAGCGATCACCCGCAAGGCCAGATCGGCGTCTTCCCGGTAGGCGCGACCGAAGCGCTCATCGAAGCCGCCGACGCGCTGCAATGCGGCGCGGCGGTAAGCCATGTCTGCGGTGATCCACCGGGCGGTGGCCAGACCAGCGGTGCCGCGCTCGGCGTCGGTAGGTCGACGGTGCCGCGGTAACGGCACCTCGATGCGACCCTGACTGGCACCCACATCAGGGCCGAGCCCGCGCAGGTCGTGCACCAGCTGCGCGGCCCAGGCCGGCCCAGGCAGCACGTCGTCATCGAGGAATGCCACCCACTCGGTCTCCGTGGCGCGCCAACCAACGTTGCGCGCTGCCGCCGGGCCGCGGCCTCCGGAGCGCAGTACCCGCACCGAGACACCGGTGCGCGGCAGCCGCAGCTGCGCACCGGCCGCCGGCCGATCGTCGATGACGAGGATGGGCTGCCTCAACTGTGCTAGCTGTGTCAAAAGCTCGCCCAGACTGGCCCGGCCAATGGTTGGAATCACCACCGTGTAGCTCATCGGGTGAGCTCGCAACGCCGCACTAAGAACGGCCCGAGCACCAGCACGTCGACCGGAGCGGACCCAAAACACTCCAGGGCGTCGCGCGGGTCGTCCACCATGGGGCGGCCTGCGGTGTTGAGGCTGGTATTGACCACGGTCGGCAGCCCGGTCAGCTCGGCGAACCGGTCGAGCAGCCGGGCCAGCAGAGGCTCGCTGTCCCGGTCGACGGTCTGGATCCGCGCGGTGCCATCGACGTGCACCACTGCGGGGATCCGGTCGCGCCACCGCGGTGCGACGTCGTGCACGAACAGCATGTACGGGCTGGGCAGCGGACCGCGGTCGAACAGCTCCGCAGCACGCTCGGCAAGCACCATGGGCGCCACCGGACGGAATTGCTCGCGTCCCTTGACTGCGTTGAGCCGGTCGAGATTCCGGGCGTTGCCGGGGTGCGCGAGCAACGAGCGGTGGCCTAGCGCGCGCGGGCCGAACTCGCTGCGTCCCTGAAACCAGGCCACGATCGCGTCGGCGGCCAGGGCGTCAGCGGCCGCTGCCGCTATGTCGGGTGGGCGTTCGTAGCGGATGTGCGCGTCGTCCAGCCAGCGGGTCAGTTCCTCGTCGCTGAAACCCCGGCCTAGGTCGGCTCCCGGCATCGGCGTGATCGGCTCACCGAAGGCCTGCGCGAGGTGTAACGCCCCGCCCAGCGCGGTGCCCGCGTCACCGGCGGCCGGCTGTACCCAGAGTTCCTCGAAGGGGCCTTGCGCGGCGAGGCGGGTGTTCGCGACACAGTTGAGCGCCACGCCGCCAGCCATTGCCAGACGCCGCTCCCCGGTGCGCCGGTGGAGCCACCAGGCCAGCTCCAGCAACACCTCCTCCAGGCGCACCTGCACTGCGGCGGCGAGTTCCACATGCTCGGGCTGCAGCTCCTCATCGGGCGCACGCCGCTTGGCGAGTTCGGACCAGTCAATGGGCCGCACGACGAACCCGCCGTCGCCGGTGGGGTAGACGAGTTCGCGCAGCGTGGGAAGCAACGCGGGTTCGGTGGCGGGCTGGCGCCCGTACGACGCGAGCGCCATCACCTTGTATTCGTCGGAAGACCTCAGGAACCCCAGGTGATCAGTGACCTCTTCGTACATCAATCCCAGCGAATGCGGCAGTTCCTGGCTGGCCAGTACCTCAAGCTCGCCGTCGTGGTAGCGCCCGGCCAGGTACGAGGCGGCCTCCCCACGACCATCGGCGACCAGCACCGCGGAGTCGCGAAAAGGTGCGGCGAGACCCGCAGAGGCTGCATGCGCAATGTGGTGGGGTACGAACTGCACGATCGCCGGATCTAGCTCGGGCAGCGCCGTGGCCAGGAAGTGCGGCGCGCGGCGGGCGTAGGTGGTGCGCAGGTCTTCCCACCGCTCGTCCAGCCCTGCCATGTCGGGCTGTACCAGCGCCGGGTCGTAGGAATAGGCAACGGCATCGAGCTCCTCGGGCGCGATCCCGGCGGACTGGAGGCACCAGCGGGCTGCCTGCTCCGGCAGTTCCCAGGCGGAAAACGGCACCGGGCGCTTGCCGTGCTTGCGGCGGGTGAACCGCTCCTCCTCGGCGGCAGCCACGATCTCCCCATCGACAACCAGCGCTGCTGCTGGGTCGTGGAAGATCGCGTTGATACCCAGGACGCGCATGTGGGTCCTCCCTAGGCACGAGCCGCCACCCGGCCGTATAGCGACTGACTACCCAGCGAGATGGCGTTCGAAACTACCTCCCAGAGGGAGTCATATCGGGATGCGCAGGACGCTTTTTTGCCCGGTATGTCTCCATATCGGCACCACAGAGTTGGGATCGGAACCAGGCGATGGTTCGCGCGAGGCCATCGCGGAGCGGGACTTGTGGCTCCCAGTTGAGTAGTTCGCGGGCCAACGTGATGTCTGGGCGTCGCACGCGTGGGTCGTCGACAGGACGCGGGATATGCCGGATCGACCCCGGTACCCCACTGACGTCCAGGACGGTAGCGGCCAACTCGGCAACCGGTAATTCCTGCGGGCCGCCTATGTTCACCGGACCCGGTGCATCCGACTCGGCTAACGCCAGAATGCCGCGGATGGTGTCATCCACGTAGCACACCGACCGGGTCTGGCTGCCGTCGCCGGTAACCGACAGTGGCTCGCCAGCCAGGGCTTGCCGGATGAAAGTCGGGATGGCCCGCCCGTCGTCGGGCCGCATCCGGGGGCCGTAGGTGTTGAATATCCGCACTATCGCGGTATCGGTGTCGCGGGACAGCCGGTACGCGGTGGTGAGCGCTTCGGCGTAGCGTTTGGCTTCGTCATAGACGCTGCGCGGGCCGACCGGGTTGACGTTGCCCCAGTAACTTTCGCACTGCGGGTGCTGCTGTGGATCTCCATAAACCTCGCTAGTTGACGCCAGCACGAACCGCGCACCCTTCTCCGCGGCCAACCCGAGTGCATGCAGCGTGCCGAGACTGCCTACCTTGAGCGTCTCGATCGGCAACCGCAGGTAGTCGGCAGGTGACGCGGCCGAGGCCAGATGCAACACCACATCGACCGGGCCGGGAACGTGCACGAAGTCGGTCACGTCGCACTTGATCAAACGGAACCGGGGCTCGCCGATCAGGTGCGAAATATTGGCCGGGGTGCCGGTGAGGAAATTGTCCAGGCACATGACGCCGGTACCGCGGCGAAGCAGTTGTTCACACAGGTGCGATCCGAGAAAGCCGGCTCCGCCTGTCACCACAGCCCTGCTGAATCTGGTGTTCACCACGTCCCCCTGTCGCTCCGCCCGCACCCTGGTACCCCCACAGGGGTGAGGTGAAACGCGGTCCCATGTTTGCCCCCGGTGCTCGGCGGGTACCAAGCCGCGTCCGGGTGCGCCACTGGGGGAGCCGCGATGAGCAGCGGGGTGACGGTTGTCATCGCCACTCGGAATCGGTGCCAGGAGTTGATCCACACACTGCAGCGGCTACACGAACTTATACCGGCACCACCGGTGGTCGTCGTGGACAATGGCTCGACCGACGGTACGGCCCAGGCGGTGCGCGAGCAGTTCGCCAACACGGTCGTGCTCGCGCTGCCCACTAACCGGGGTGCCGCTGCCCGCAACATCGGCGTCATGGCGGCGCGTACTCCCTACGTCGCTTTCAGTGACGACGACTCCTGGTGGGCCCCGGGCGCGTTGGAGCGCGCCGCAGCGGTACTGCACAGTCATCCCCGTCTTGGCTTGGTGGCTGCTCAAACCCTGGTCGGCCCCACGCAGCGCCCCGACCCGATCACCCAGCTGCTGGAACGCAGCCCGCTGCCCCGGTCCCCGGATGCTCCTGGCCCGTCCGTGCTCGGTTTCCTGGCGTGCTCGGCCGTGCTGCGCAGGACGGCGTTCTGTGCGGTGGGTGGCTTCAGCAGCCTGCTGTTCTTCGTGGGGGAGGAGCGCTTGTTGTGTTACGACTTGGCGACGGCCGGATGGGAGCGGGCATACCTGCACGACGTCGTCGCTTATCACCATCCGTCCTCGAACCGCCCGGATCCGCAACGTCGCCGGGTGGCCGAGCTGCGCAACGCCTTGTTGACCGCGGTCCTGCGCAGGCCGCGGCCAGTCGCCGTCGCCGCCGCAACGGCGCTGGCCCGAGACTCGATGTGGGACGGGGCCGCTCGCACCGCGTTGGGTGAGGCGCTAGTCCGGCTGCCCGCGGCGCTGCGGCGGCGAGCTCCGTTGCCTCCCGCGCTGGAGGAGCAGGTCCGCATGCTGGAAGACGCTGGCCGATGACTGACGGCCGGGCCACCGTGGTGATCATCACGCAGAACCGCAGGGCGGAACTGTTAGAGACCCTCCAGCGCATGACGACGCTGCCAGACCATGCTCCTGTGGTGGTCGTCGACAACGGCTCCACCGACGGCACGGCTGATGCCGTGGCAGAGCACTTCGGCCAGGTAGAACTCGTGCGCTCTGCGCGCAATCTCGGCGCACTTGGCCGCAACCTGGCGGTTCGGGGCATTGAAACCCCTTACGTGGCGTTCTGCGACGACGACACCCGGTGGCGGCCCGGTGCGCTGACCCGCGCTGCCGACCTGCTCGACGCCCACCCGCGACTGGCTTCGGTGACCGGTCGAATTCTGGTAGCTCCAGCGATGATCGAAGATCCCATCACTCCTGAGCTGCGCAACTCTCCGGTACCGGGGCCGGCCTGGCTGCCTGGTCCAGCCCTGCTCGGCGTGCTCGCCGGGGCAAGCATGTTTCGGGTTGCGGCGTTCCGGCAGGTCGGTGGGTTCTCGCCCCGGCTGTGGTTGGGGGGTGAAGAGGAATTACTCGCGCTGGATCTTGCCGCTGCCGGGTGGTGGATGTGCTGGGCGCCGGATGTGGTCATCGAACACGCCCCATCAGCCTGCCGGGATCCGCGGCGGCGGCGTCAACTGGGAATCCGCAACACGTTATGGACCGCGTGGTTGCGCCGCCCGTTACCGAGCGCGCTGCGACGGACTGTCACCATGCTGCGCTCGGTACCTCGAGACTGGGCCAGCGTGGTGGCCATCGCCGAGGCATTAGCCGGTCTGACCTGGGTAGTTCGGGAGCGTCAGGTGGTACCGGCAGCCGTCGAGCATGGGCTGCAATTGCTGGAGGAGCCGCAACGGCAGTCGCCGGCCCGCCGGTATGTGGGGTGAAGTCGTGTCGTCGCATGTGTTAGACCAAGGTGGACTTGGGTAGCCCGAGCCGGTAAGCAAGACTCCAGCTTCTGTCAAGGGGAGGCTCGGTCGCGTTCTGGCGAGGCGCTACCGGTTCACAAACGCGTGGAGGTATTCGCTGATGGCTCTTGACCCATCGGTCAACATCGGCCGGAAAGCTTGGCTTCCGTGTTCCCACTGCTCGCACAGGGATGGCCTGTACCTGCTTGATTCGGACGCCAACATGGTGCACGTTCAGTGCCCGCAATGCCACAAGGTCTGGTGGATAGATACGGGTAATGGTGTCGGCAGGCGTTCCCGGGATGCCGACGGCCCACCGTGGCCTGCCCAGTCCGCATAGCCAGAAATGCTCGATCACGGCGTGGGCCCGGCCGTCCGGAACGGAAGATGAGATCGCGGCTACCGCGTCACCGGGCGCGTGGTGCGCGATGCTCGACGGAGGGAAGGTCGAAGGGCTGGTGCGGTTCGGCCTGGTACCAGTACGCCACCGAGGAGTAGTCATCGCTGCGCTTGTTCGCGTGCCCATGTTCGATGCTCACCCTGATTGATCGCTCGAACGGCACGGGATCTTCGATGTGGAAACGGTACAGGCTGATCTGGCCGCTCCAGTTGTCACCGCCAGGCAACGTGATGCCGTGATACGGTGCATGGTAGGTCTGAGTCGGGCACCAGGCGGTGTTGAAGTAGTCCTCGGTGCCGGTGCCATGCAGGCTCGGCGGCCATGCTTCCCCGTCGATGAAGATCATGTCATCGCCCTCGCCATACCAATTCCACTCAGTGGTGTCGCGAAGGTTATGAATGTTGAGCACGCAACCGACGTAATGTCCACGGCCGGTTGCTTCCAGAATGGTGTAGTTGGTTTTCCCGTCGAGATTCTCCCCACTTAGCAAGAACTCGGCATTGGTTTCCGACCCCTGCTCGGTCCCGGAGCAGGGATTGCTCCGGCGCCATTGGGCGTGGAAGCGTCCAATGCCATCTTCAAGCTCGTCAAACTCCTCGTAATCGATGTAATAGTAGAAAAATGCCGTCTCCTCCGCCAGCTCGCTGGTGATCTCCAGCCGGGCGCCCGCACCGAACGGCATGTGAAAAAAGCAGTTGAAGCCCTTTCCGTCTTCCGGACTCATCTGCAGCGGTGCGGAGACGAAGTTGGTTGTACGGCCGTGGCCTACCCCAAAAAAATCACCGAGCGGCACGGCGATGCTCGGGTGTTGTTCGCCGTCCCAGTAAGCGCGCAGCACGAGGCGGCGCAAGTAATCAGGTTCCCGCATCCACGGGTCACGGATCATCCGTTCGTTGGCCACGGTCACCCAGATGTGATTGATCGTGCCGGCGCCTTCGATGTCTGCCAGGGTTGCGCGTTGTCCCGGTCGCAGGGTGAGGCGATCGTCGTTGCCGCCGGTGCGGTCCCAGCTGGATGCACGCCGCCGCCGGGTGCGGCGCAGCCGTGGCAGGTCACGCAGGCTAGAACCGTACGGGCCGTAATTGACGGTCATCCCAGCCCTCCAGTGCCCGCAGCAGAAGCCTTGGACGTGACCGCAAACCGGATACCCTTGCTGTTCCGAAACGCCGCCTCCAGCGATTCCAGGCTGCGTTCCTTGGTTTCGGGCACCATCCACCACACGACCGGGAACAGCACCACACCCACGGCGGCGTAGACGATGAAGGCCACACCTGTACCGGCAAGCGCGGCGAAGCTGGGAAACGTCAGTGATACGACGAAGGCAGCCAACCAGTTGAACAGGGTGGCAATGGCCATTGCCGCACCCCGGATGGCAAGTGGGAAGATCTCCGCCAGCATCACCCACAGCACCGGACCCCAAGTGGCCGAGAAAGTGTTGGTAAATACCACGAATGCAGCCGCCGCAATGACGAAAAGGGCACTGGAGTTGACCGGAAGCGTCAGCGCCGCGATACCGACAGCGAATAAGCTGACCGACATCCCAACCAAACCTGCCAGCAAGATCGGCTTGCGGCCGCGCCGGTCGACGATTTTGGCGCGCACGACCAGCGCGATAGTACCGATGTTCACCAGCCCGTTGAGGAAACCGAACAGCAATGCGGTGGTCTTCGAAACCCCAAAGCCGGTCAGAATGGTCGGTGCGTAGTAGACGATCGCATTGATCCCGGTGACTTGCTGGAAGATGGCAAGCAACGCGCCCAGCAGCAGGAGCCGGCGTACCCAACCGGAGGACAGGCGGGCTAGCGTGCGCGTGTCGTGCTGCTGCTGTTCGAGCGCGGTGATCTCGGCGAACTCCTTGTCGGCCGCCTCGGTGTCACCGCGTAAGCCGATCAGCACCGCTCGCGCGCTGCCATCCTGTCCGCGCCGTACCAGTGACCGGGGGGTGTCCGGCATCGCCAGCATGCCGATCACCAGCACGATGGCGGGAAACACACCGACGAGCAGCATCCAGCGCCACGAGCCGGCGAATGCCAGCGCGTAGCCGAGAGCTGCTGATAGGGCCGTCCCTACGATGATCATGTATTGGTTCAGCGAGGTGACCACGCCACGCTCCGAGGCCGGGGCCATCTCAGCCAAATAGAGCGGGACCAGCACCGAGGCGATACCGATGCCCAGTCCGAGGATGAAGCGAAACGCCACCAGCATGGCGACGGTGGCAGCCAGGCCGGCACCCAGGGCGCCAACGGTGAACACCATTCCCGCGGCCAGCAGAATCCGCTGCCGACCCAGACGGTCAGCCGCGGGGCCGCTTCCCAGCGCGCCCACCATCGCCCCGAACACTGTGGCGCTGACCACGGCACCTTCCTGCCACGGGGTCAGCGGCAGATCGCGGGGGATGAACAGCAGTGCTGCACCGATGATGCCGTTGTCGTAACCGAACAGCACCGCTGCCAGCGCGCCAAGCGTGTACACGCGTCGAGTGCTCACTCGGTTCAGGAACGCGGGCGCGCCCATCAGTTGCCTCCGGTATGCGAGGGGATCGATGGCTTCGATGTGGTGACGTGCTCGAGACGCTGATCCCGGGCAAGCGCATGAGCGATCTGCTGAGTGCGTGGGTACAGCTGCCGGTAAAGGTCGTAGTAACGGTCGTAGGCGGCCGCGACCGTGCTACGTGGCTGCACCGTGGTTTCGATCGGATTCCACTGCTGCATATCTGGTGATTGCCCGATCCCGATAGCAGCGAGCAGCGCATCGCCCAGGCAGGCGCCGATCGTCTGGCGGGGCAGTTCCTGCGAGGCGTGGAGCACGTCGGAAACGATCTGGGTCCACAGCCCACCCTTGGTGCCGCCGCCCACGGCGACCAACCGCTGGTACTGGCCACCCGCGTCGCGCATCGCTTCCAGGTTGTGCCGGACTCCGTAGGCGGTGGCCTCCAAGGCCGCCCGGTAGATGTCGCCGCGGTTGTGCCGCAGGGTCAGCCCGATCAGCACGCCGCGGGCGTCCGGGTCGAACAGCGGGGTCCGCTCGCCGGCGAAGTAGGGCAACATCAGCACACCATGGGCACCCGGCGGCGACCGGTGGGCTTCTGCGACGAGCCGATCGAATGAGGATTCCCCCGTCAGCTTGCGGATCCACTCGGTGATCGCCCCCGAGGTGGCCATCCCGGCCGCGAAGTTGTGAGTGCCTGGGAAGGTCCCTACGGTGCCCCACAGATACGGGCTGCGGCGCGGGCGGTCGAGCACCTCGACCAGGAACATGGTCGTGCCGTACATGAGCATGACGTCACCGGGCGCGGTGACGCCGACACTGGTGGCTTCGGCCCAGGCATCGATGGTGCCCGCCACCACCGGCGTACCCGCCGGGATACCGGTCTGGTCAGCAACAGCGGCCTGCACCTCGCCGACTACGTCCGACGGCCAGCGCAGCTCAGGTAGCTCGAGTCCCGGTGCGATCAGCTCGCTCCACCCTTCGATCCAGCGGTGCTGCACCGGGTCGTACATCGGCGTGCACTGGCTGGCCGAGTGGTGATCGAGGATGTAACAGCCAGTGAGCCGGTGCACCAGGAAGCTGCTGGCCATCAGGAAGCGGCGGGTGGCTGCCCAGGTGCCGGGTTCGTTCGCACGCAGCCAGGCCAGCTTGGGGCCGACCGCTTGCGAGGTCAGCACCGATCCGCAGCGCTCCAGGATGGTCTGCCCACCCAGCACCTGGGTCAGTTCCTCGATCTCAGCCTGGGCACGGGTGTCTATTCCGTAGAGGATCGCTGGTCGCAGCGGCAGATCCTCGCTGTCGACCGGGAGCAGACAGGGACCGATTCCGCTGACTCCCACCGCGGCGATGGGTTCGGGCGCCGCCGCGGTCAGCTCCTGGGTGATCGCGGCGAAGTCCGCCCACCACACTGCCTGCGCGTCGTGCTCCACCCAGCCGGGGTGGGGCATCGATACCTCGTGCGGGCGGCTCGCGGTGGCGACAACGGTACCGTCGTCGCGGACCAGCACGCCCTTGGAGCTGGCGGTGCCGATGTCGACACCGAGCAGCAGCGAGCTCACCGAGCTGTGTCCGCTGCGTCTGGGGAGACCGCGTCCATACGACTTGTACCCATCCCGGCCCATTCGATGTCGAGCATGCGGCATACCGCGCGCAGCTCGGCGACATGGTCGCCGGGTATCGCATGGATGTGGTTGGCCCCGAAGGTGGACAGGAACTCATCGGCATCGGCTTCTAGCCGGGCGAACGCGTGCGGCCACTCGAATGTCGACTGCCGGGCCAGCGCTTCGTTGGTCGCGTCGTCATAGCGCTCGAACTCGCCACGCACCACGTGCATCCGGTACCTGCCGCCGATCCTGGTGAGCCGGGCGAACGTCGCTTGGCCAGGGGCGGCGAAGAACGACACCGAGGCGCCGCCAGCGGGGAAGTAAAAGATTTCCGGGTAGAAGTGCACCAAGCGCAGGTTCTCCGCTGGGTCGTCACTGCGGGCGGCGAACCACGTGGCGTGCTGCCCCGAGTTGCACAGATCCCAGATGTCTCGATCGGCGTGGTAGTGCCGCACGTCGGCGAAGAGCACCGGGCTGGCAGACAGGCCCTTGAGCAGCTGCATGGTCAGCGCCCCGTCCATGTCGGATTCGGTGGCGCACACGTGTGTGGGCTTGGGACCTTCCCAGTCGTAGGGATCGTTGAGGAACGCCTCGGTGACGTCCATGGTGGCGAAGTGGGTGGTCAACTCCGGCTGGCCTTTGATCCCGCTGAAGTCGAGGTGCCACTCGTCGATCAGTTCCCGCATGGCGTAGTAGGAGCGGATTTGCCGTTCGAGCAGTTCCGGCGTCAGCTGCTTGCCGTCGTAATGGACCTTGCCCGCGTGGCGTTCCAGCCATTCCCGACCAGCCGTCACCCGGGACTGCTCGACAGCGGCGCTGCGGCGCACGATCTCCCACTGGTCGATTTCCTCGACGTCGACGCCGAACGTGCTCATCCACTGGTCCGTGTCGGCCACCGCGGTGTACATGCCCATCGGACGCCCACCGATCCGGCCGAACGTACTGCCGGACAGCCGGGACACCGCAGTGGCGGCTCGGACGGTCTCCAGGACACGATCGAGCACGGTCGAGTCGGACACATCGCCCCAGACCCGGGTGTGCGCACGGCCGATCTGGTCTAGCCCCCCACCGGCTGCCAGCATGCCGACCATCCCGGGGAACTGCGGGTCGATGTTGGAAAACAGCAGTAGCGGGCCGGGTGAGGCTTCGGCGGCGAGCATCGAGAAGTGCGGGAACGCCCACACCGGATAGTTGAAGATGGTCAGATCGGGCCGTGCATCGGCGATGCGGCGGGCTTCGGTGGTGGCCAGCGTGTTGGTCCAGATCGGCTCCGAGGCGCGGATGACTTCATGCCCGGCTTGCTCCAGCGCCTGCGCGATGCCGCCTTCGACGTCCAGCTCGAATGCCTTGATATCGGTGTGGACGAAATCTCGTCCGTCAGAAAAGGTCAACAGTCCGACGCGCGCCATGTCTGCTCCTGCCTGGTAGGACGGTCGCTTGCACCGGGATGTTTCGCTCGGTGACGAAGGTATCACCCAGCGGAAGGGAACGCGGGCATCGTCGTCGCGGCGCCAGGGAAAAGCGGACATTTATGGTGGTGGTGTGTCGATGTGAGGTGATCGTGGATGGCTCAGTGGGATGGCCAGGGGCTGCCGCCGGTGGCTGCCGAACGGATAGCGCGCTTCGCGCGCAGCGGGCTGCGTACCTCGTTGCTGACCGTGCCAGGAGCTACCGGCGTGCAGACCATCGGCCTCGATCCGGTTGGCGAGGTGATGGGCTGCATCGTCGAGCACATCGGGTGGAGCGGCTTCGGGGGCTGCGGCTATGTCGGCGGCATGCTCGGCATCGGCGGTTTTAGCGGTTTCGGTCTTGGCGGTCCGACCATCACGTCCTCAGGTTCCCGCGGCATTGTCGGCTTTGGCCCCTACGTTGATGCGCTGTTCCACGGTTACGGCACCGCGCTGCGACGCATGGTCGACGAAGCTTCCGCGATGGACGCCGATGGTGTCGTGGGAGTGCGGCTGTCGGTATCCCACTTGGGTAACAACAACCGGGAATTCGTCGCTTTGGGCACGGCGGTCCGTGCCCGGTGCCAGCAGCGACCGAGCCGGGTATTCACCACCGACCTGGCCGGCCAGGACGTGGCCAAGCTGCTGCGGGCCGGCTGGGTGCCCTGCGCTGCCGTCTACGGAATTTCGGTGGCGGTGCGCCACGACGACTGGACGACACAGCGGCAGGCATCCTGGGGGGCGGGCAACACGGAAGTATCCGGCTACACCGAGCTTGTCTGGCACGTGCGTGCCGATGCCCGTCACAGCTTCGAGCAGCGGGCCCGCGCAGCTGGGGCGGAGGAGGCGATCGTGTCCTCGATGGGCCTGCATATCAGTGAAATCGAGCCGTCGGAAGGACATCGCGATCATGTCGCCGAGGCAAACGTCTTCGGCACCGCGCTGGTGAGCTTTCACCAGGGCTCCACCACACCGACCCGATCGTTGACCATCCTGCCGCTGCGATAGCCGTCGCCGAAGACGAGGAGTAGCGAATGACCGCCGATCCCACAGCCCTCGGCATTCCCGACGATGCGATGCGCCGCCTCGCAGAGATGCGACCCGGCCAGGCGACCAGCCTGTTCACTTCCGACCTGTCGGTGAACGAGTTCTTGCTGGTACGGGAGGCCGGATTCCGCCCCCTCGGCCTGGTGCTGGGATCCAGCATCTACCACGTTGGGTTCCAGATGGGTCGATGGGGCAGCAACCAGGAATTGACCACGCTGTCCCAGGCGATGTACCACGCCCGGGAACTGGCCATGGCCCGGATGGAGGCCGAGGCGGATCAGTTGGATGCCGACGGCATCGTCGGAGTCCGGTTGGACATCGAATTCAAGGAGTTCGGCTCAGACCTCGCCGAGTTCATTGCGGTCGGCACTGCCGTCAGTGCGGATGAGCCGCAGACGCCTGATGGGCAATCGTGGCGCAACAACCAGGGCCAGCCGTTTACCTCCGACCTGTCGGGCCAGGACTTCTGGACGCTCATCCAGGCCGGATACGCGCCACTGGGCATGGTGATGGGCACCTGCGTGTACCACGTCGCGCATCAGCGGTTCTGGCAGGCGATGGGAAACATCGGTCAGAACGTGGAACTCCCGCAGTTCACCGAGGCGCTGTACGACGCGCGGGAACTGGCCATGAGCCGGATGCAGGCCGAAGCGGAGCGACTGGCAGCCGAGGGCATCGTCGGAGTGCAGCTGCTGTCACTGGGACATCGTTGGGGCGGACACACCACCGAGTTCTTCGCGATCGGCACCGCGGTCCGGCCGCTGCGTGCCGACCATGTGATCGACAAGCCGCAGCTCGTGCTGCCGCTGACCGACTCATGACGGATCAGCCTGTGCCCAGCGGGGACAGCGGCCTGGGCCCGATGGGTGACGTGCAGCTGTTGGCTGCGATGTTGCGGTCAGACCAGGCGGAGGTCGCCTCGTACGCCCGGGTGCTCAGCGGTGCGCTCGCTCGGGCCTTACCGCCGGGGATGGTGGAGATTGAGCACCAGCGCAGCGTCAGCGACCGGCTAGCCGGCCGTCCAGGACGGGCAGTTCGGCTTGTGGTGCATGGCGAGAGGCGGGATCTCGAGCTTCGCGAGTCAGAGAATGGCCGGATCGACGCGGAACTGCGGCAAGTGGTGCACGGGGTAACCATCAGCCGCCGTAGCGTCGGAATGGACGACTGGTTGCAGGCGCTGGCGTACGATCTCACCCGGATCGCCGCCCGCGATACCGCCGCGCGCGAGGCACTTCAGCGGCTGCTCTACGGTTGATCACGGTTGATGCAGCCGCCGGTCGGTCATCGGGCCGGATCTCCACCACGGCGCTGATGCAATCACTGCGCTGGTGGGATGCTGGGTGTCATGCCTGATCCGGACCGCGAGGCGTTGCCGGGCGAGTTGTTCGAACGGTTGACCCAGCTGTTCCGGGACGTTCTCGGCGAGGGCACGCCCGACGATCAGCTACTGGCCCGCTGCCGCGCGGACCTGGGTGACGACCACACCACGACCCTCACCGTGGCTCACGACCTGGCTGCCCACCTTCGTACGTTGGGTGAGCACGAGCGCGCCTGCGCTCTCGACGAGGACACGCTGACCCGGCGGCGCCGGGTGCTGGGAGATGATGCCCTTCCTACGCTGACTTCGGCCCATAATCTCGCCGCCGACCTGCGTGCACTGGGAGAGCACGACCGAGCGCGCGTTCTCGACGAGGACACGCTGACCCGACGCCGCCGGGTACTCGGTGAGGATCATCCGGCGACGTTGCGCTCGGCGAACAATCTCGCTGTCGATCTGCGGGTTTTGGGCCAGTACGAGAAGGCCCGGGCGCTGAGCGAGGAAACCCTGACCCGGTGCCGCCGCGTGCTGGGTGAAGATCACCCCCATACCTTGACCGCTGCCCACAACCTCGCCAACGACCTGCGCGCACTGCACGACCACCAGCGAGCCCGGGAACTCGGCGAAGACACGTTGACCCGGTGCCGTCGAGCGTTGGGCGAAGACCATCCGCACACCTTGACTGCCGGGCACAATCTTGCCAACGACCTGCGCGCCCTCGGTGAGCATCAGGAAGCCCGGGCGCTGGGCGAAGACACCATGAACCGGCGGCGCGAGGTGTTGGGTGAGGATCATCCCGACACCTTGATTTCAGCACACAACTGCGCTGTGGACATGCGGGAACTTGGTCAGTATGAGCAGGCGCGGGTGCTCGACGAGGACACGCTGATCCGCTACCGGCGGGTGCTGGGGGAAGACCATCCGCATACCTTGACCTCGGCGCACAATCTCGCCAACGACTTGCGCGCTCTCGGTGAGCATGAACAGGCCCGAGCGCTCGGCGAGGACACCCTTGGCCGGCGACGCCGGGCCCTCGGCCCCGATCATCCCGACAGTTTGATCTCAGCCAGCAACCTCGCGCTCGACCTGCGCTCGTTGGGTGAGTACCAGCAAGCCCGGGCGCTGGACGAGGACACCCTGGCCCGCTGCCGGGAGGTGCTCGGCCACGACCATCCCAACACGCTGACGTCGGCCTACAACCTCGCTCGTGACCTGCGCGCGCTGGGTGAACACGAGCAGGCCCGTGAACTGAGCATGGATACCTTGACCCGGTGCCAGCGCCTGCTCGCAGACGATGTCGCCGACGGAGCGACCTTCCAGGATGGACACCTGCGAATCCGCCAACTGGAGCAGTGGATCCGCTCGCAGTACCAGCCGGTCAAGCGATGAGCACGGCTGCGCCCTGCACGCGGTCGGCTGCCAGATCGCGCAGTGCGACGTCGGCCTCGTCCAGCGGGTAGCGGCTGGTCACCACGTGGAGGTGGTGTTCGGCGGCGAAGCCCAAAAAATCGCGCCCGTCTTGACGGGTATTGGCAGTGACGCTGCGGATCTGCCGTTCGCGGAACAGATGCCGCTGGTAATTCAGCATGGGGATGTCGGTGAGGTGGATACCGGCCAGCGCCAGGGTGCCGCCGCTGTCGAGCGCGGCGAGCGCGGCCGGCACCAGCTCTCCCACGGGAGCGAACAGGATCGCCGAATCCACCGGCTCGGGCGGCGCCTCGGCAGCCCCACCAGCAGAGCTGGCACCGAGTTCCAGGGCCAGTTTTTGGGCTTGCCTGCTGCGCGTCAGCACGTGCACGGTCGCACCCTGAGCCAGTGCTACCTGGGCGGTCAGATGGGCACTGGCGCCGAACCCGTAGAGGGCGAGACGGCCTTGGGGCGGCAGGTTCGCCCGAGCTAGTGCCCGCCACCCGATGATGCCGGCGCAGAGCAGCGGCGCGAGCTCGGCGTCGGGGTAATTGTCGGGAAGCGGGTAGGCGTAGTCCGCGGGCACCGTGGTGTAGTCGGCGTAGCCGCCGTCAGCGTCCCAGCCGGTGTATGCAGAGTATGGGCACAGGTTCTCTTCTCCCCTGGTGCAGTACCGGCACCTGCCGCAGGTGCTGCGCAGCCAGGCGATGCCGACCCGCTGCCCGGCTTCGAAGGGGCCCTGTACTTGCTCATGGGAGCCGACCACCTGGCCAACCACCTCATGGCCTGGGACCACACCGGGCCGGTGTACCGGCAGATCTCCCTCAGCCACATGCAGGTCGGTACGGCATACCCCGCAGGCGAGCACTCGCACGAGCAGTTCGCCGGCAGCGGGCCGGGGCGGCGGTTCTGCTACCCGGAGCAGCGGATCGGTCTGTATCGGTCCGGGTTGCCGCACCCGCCAGGCCCGCGCGAGTTCGGCAGTCATGTCACCACCGCCTCGGCACACCATCCGCAACGGACCATGAATGTCAAACCTAATCAATACGTGAGTGGGTTAATACCAATCTGCGTTTCTCCACAGGCTTATGGACGAGCCTGTACCGTAGATCACCGGCCGCAATCCCAGATCCACGCGAGAAGCCCTAGCTCATGCGGTTGCAGTATCAGCGGCCGGAGGCGGCAATGGTCGACGTTGTGATCTGTGAACCAGTCCGTACCCCAGTCGGCCGGTTCGGCGGGGTCTTCTCCGGGCTCAGCGCCGCTGACCTCGCCACGTCAGCATTGACGTCGCTGCTGGCCCGCACGAGCCTCGCCGAAGGCGATGTGGATGACGTCGTGCTCGGCCAGTGCTACCCCAATGGTGAGGCCCCCGCGATCGGCCGGATCGCCGCACTCGATGCCGGGCTCGGCACGTCGGTGCCCGGGGTGCAGATCGACCGCCGTTGCGGCTCGGGACTGCAGGCGGTGCTCTACGCCGCGATGCAGGTAGCCACCGGCGCCGCGCGTCTGGTCGTGGCGGGTGGCGTGGAGTCGATGAGCCAGACTGAGCACTACGCGCTCGGCCTGCGCCACGGACTACGCGGCGACATCCAGCTGGTGGACCGCCTCGCCAGGGCTCGTGTCACCGTGGGCGGTCGGTCTCGCCCGATCACCGGGGGCATGCTGGAGACCGCGGAAAATCTGCGTGCCCGCTACCGCATCAGCCGCGAGGAACAGGACCGGTTCGCGCTGCGTTCACAGCAGGCCACCGCCGCCGCGGTTGCCAAGGGCTTGTTCGATGACGAGATCGTCGGTGTCGAGATACCCGGACCGCCCGGTGCGCCGGCAGCACTGGTCACCGCGGATGAGCACCCCCGTCCGGGCACCACGTTCGACGCCCTGGCCAGGTTGCGGCCAATCCGCGCCGCTATCGATCCCGACGCGACGGTGACCGCCGGCAACGCCAGCGGCCAGAATGACGGCGCAGCCATGTGCGTGGTCACCACCCGTGCTGTGGCCGAACGCCATGGTCTGCGCCAGATGCTCCGCTTGCGGTCATGGGCGGTCGCCGGCGTAGGTCCGGAGGTGATGGGCATCGGGCCGGTGCCGGCTACCGCGGTCGTATTGGATCGTGCCGATCTTAGGCTGACTGATATCGACTTGATCGAGCTGAACGAGGCGTTTGCTGTGCAGGTCATTGCCTGCCTGCGGGAGTGGAGCTTCGGCGAACGCGACTACGACCGGCTCAACGTCAACGGTTCCGGTATCGCCCTGGGACACCCGGTCGGCGCTACCGGTGGCCGGATCCTGGCCACCCTGGCGCACGAGATGCACCGGCGCGGTAGCCGGTACGGGCTGGAGACGATGTGCATCGGTGGCGGCCAGGGCCTCGCCGCGATTTTTGAACTGGTCTTGTGACGGTCCGCCGGACTATTCGGTTGCTGGTGTCGTGGGTGCAGCGCCGGTATGAGTGCTGGGGAGAAGCGGGATGGGCGACCGTAGCGGGTGGTGGCACGCGGCTCGGTGGCCTTGCTCGCTGAAGGGCACCATGGGCGGTTGCTCTGCGGCGCATTTATCGCTGGCCCGCGGGCATCGGGTGCGAAACCGGCAGCCCGACGGCGGGTTCATCGCCGGCGGAAGCTCGCCTCGGACCCCAGCTTTGATCTTGTGCCGTTCGCGTTCAGGATCAGCCAGCGGAATTGTATCGATCAAGCCTCGCGTGTAGGGATGCACTGCAGCTGTGTACACCTGCTCGGCCGGACCGATTTCCACCAGCTTGCCCAGGTACATCACGCCGATGGTGGTGGCCACATAACGCACTACGGACAGGTCATGCGAGATGAACACATAGGTCAGCTGGTGTTCACGTTGCAGGTCCCGCATCAGGTTGAGGATTTGCGCCTGCACCGAAACGTCCAGGGCGGACACCGGCTCATCTGCCACGATCAATTTCGGTCGCAACGCGAGCGCGCGGGCAAGCCCGATACGTTGACGCTGCCCACCGGAGAATTCATGGGGGTATTGATGCACGGCGGTGCGCGGCAGCCCTACCTCGTCGAGCAACCTGACCACAGTGTTTTCCTGCTCAACGGTGGATCCGCGATGCTGAATAACCAGTGGTTCACGCAGGATTGAGCCCACGCGCATGCGAGGATCCAGCGAAGCGTAAGGATCCTGGAACATCAGCTGGAAATTTCCGCGATATTTGCGAAGCTCCCGATTAGATTTGCCGGTGATCTCCACGCCGTCGAAAATGATCGAGCCGGACGTTGGCGTGTCGGCGGCGACGAGCAACCTGCTGACGGTACTCTTGCCGCAGCCTGATTCACCGACAAGACCGAACGTCTCTTCGGCGCTGACGGTAAACGACACGTCCGCCACCGCGCTTATTGCACCGATTTTGCGTTGCAGCACACCGTTCGAAGTGACGGGAAATTCCCGGACGAGGTTGCGTACCTCCAGAACAGGGGCGGCTTGCTGAGTGGTCGCCAGTGGCGTAGGCGGGTTCGGCGCCACCTGTTGTTTGCTGTCCAGTGGGTGGAAGCAGGCGAACGAGTGGTTGCTGGCGGTGAGCTCGGGCTCTTGGGCCCGGCATTCGTCGGTGGCATAGGCACAGCGCACGGCGAACCGGCAGCCGCGCGGAGGGTCCGATAAATCGGGCGGCAGGCCCGGAATAGCGTAAAGCCTGCGGTCCGGATCCACATTCTCGGGTCGTGCACGGAAAAGCGCTTCAGTGTAGGGATGCCGCGGGTTGGCGAACAGCTCCGGAGTCGGGCTGGTCTCCACGATCTTTCCCGCGTACATCACCGCTACCCGATCGGTGTGTCCGGCGATGACACCGAGGTCATGCGTCACCAAAATGACCGCCATGCCCAGACGGCGACGCAGATCATCGATGAGCTCAAGTATTTGCTTCTGGATGGTGGCATCAAGCGCCGTTGTCGGTTCGTCGGCAATCAACAGTTCGGGCTCGCAAGCCAGCGCCATCGCGATAACCACGCGCTGGCGCATTCCGCCAGACAGTAGGTGCGGGTAGGAGTTCATCCGTTCTCTGGCGTGCGGCAGCCCGACGAGGTCGAGCACCTCAGCGGCGCGCTCGCGCGCTTGTTCCCGGGTCACTTCCCGGTGCAGCAGAACGGTTTCTGAAACCTGATCGCCAATAGTCAAGCATGGGTTCAGCGACGTCATCGGATCCTGGAAAATCATGCCGATCCGGTTGCCGCGGACTTTACGCATACCGGCTTCGTCCAGAGCGGTGAGATTGACGTCCCCCAGCGCGATCGAGCCACTAACGATTTTACCACCAGGTGGTAACAGTCGCATGATCGAAAGCGCCGTCATGGTCTTACCGCAACCGGACTCACCGACAATGCCAAGACTTTCGCCTTCGCGGACGATGAAATTTACACCGCCTACCGGGTGCACCACACCCTTGCGCAGTGTGATATCAGTGTGTAGGTCGACAACAGTCACCACAGGATTCACCGGTCTACCTCTTTTGTAACCGAACGTCGAATGAATCCCGTAATGCGTCACCGAGGAAGTTGAACGCGATCACGACACAGACAATGGCCAAGCCCGGTGGGTAGATCAGCCACCAGTAACCGGCGTAGGTATAGCTAATGCCGCTGGAGAGCATATCTCCCCAGTTCGCGGCAGGTGGCGGTATACCGAGGCCGAGGAAGCTCAGCGCGGCCAGGATCAGGATCGCGTCTGCCACCTGGAAGGTCGCATTCACGACCACGGTGCCGATGGCGTTCGGTGCGATGTGCCGGAAGACAGCGCGCCACGGCCCGCCACCCATCAGCCGTGCCGATGTCACGAAGTCCCGCGTACGCAGGCTCAATGCGGCGCCACGTACCAAGCGCGCCGGACCAAGCCAAGACACCAGGGCAATCACCAAGATCAGCAGCCCAGGTGTGGGGCGGGCGATCGAGGCGAGGAACAACAGCAGGAACAGCGCAGGCACCGCGAGCAGCGCATCGACAACGCGCATCATCGCGGAATCGATGAGACCACCTGCGTAACCGGCAATCGCGCCCCACACCGTGCCGAAGAAGGTGGCCAGCAAGGCAGCGGCGACTCCCACCTCTAGGGAGGTCTGGCCGCCGACCATCAACCTGCCGAGTTGGTCGTAGCCCACCTCGTTGGTGCCCAGCGGATGCGCAGCGGAGGGCGCTAGCGCGGCCTGAGACAGCTCGATGTGTACCTGGTCAGTGTGATAGATCAGCGGACCCGCATAGCAGAAAACGATGAACGCCACGATGATTCCGAGACCCACCACGGCGAGCTTGTTCGTCAGGACAGCGGACATGGTCCGCGTGAAGCCATGAGCCTTTGGCGGGTGTGCCGAGGTCGCGTCCTCCGCAGGAATGGCGGTCATGCGAATCTCACTCTGGGGTCCAGGACGGCATACGCGAGGTCGGCCAGCAGCGAGCCGATTACCGTGACCACGCCGATGAGCACGGTGATACCCAGCATGATCGGATAGTCCTGCGTTTGCGCCGCGGTCCAGAACAGCTGGCCCATACCCGGGAAGTTGAACACCGCCTCGGTGATCAGTGCACCGGAGAAGATGGTCGGCAGGGACAGACCAAGCAGGGTAGCAATCGGGATCAGCGAATTGCGAAGCACATGGTGGACCAACACAGTGCGTTCGTCCGCACCCTTCGCCCGGGCAGTGCGCACGTAATCCTCGGCAAGGTTTTCGATAACCGACGACCGCATGTACCGGGAGAACTGTGCGATGGTCAGCAAGGCCAGCGTCGCCACTGGCAGAATCAGTCCACCCGGTTGGGACAGGATCACCCCGATCGACGAGCTCTGGGGCGCTTCCGCGGGCAGGATCGGCAGATAAACCGAAAACACCACGATAAGCACGACGCCAAGAAAAAATGATGGCGTTGCGTAAAAAACGAACGCCCAGAAGGTGATCGCGTAATCTGTGATATGGTTGCGCTTCACCGCTTGCAGTATGCCGAGCGGGATCGCCACGGCGAGGGCAAAGATGACGGACAGTATCGTCAGTACCAAGGTTTTGGGGAGCCGTTCAGCGATCAACGAAACGACCGACTGGTTGAATTGTGTCGAGAAGCCGAGGTTGCCGGTGGCCAGTTGGATAAGCCAGTCCCAGTACTGGATCGGGACAGGCCGATCGTAGCCCATCTGATGGTTGAAATGCGCGATTGCGGTCGGTGTGGCACGTGGTCCGAGTTGCGCACGCGCTGGTCCGCCGGGCAGCAGGTGAAGGAGGATGAAAACGATCACTGTCACAAGCAGCACGACGACCAGGGACTGCAGTAACCGCCGGGTGATGAATCCGGTCATCTCACGTAGTACCAATCCTCCGGCGTGATATTCAAGTACGGGTTCTGTGGTATAACTCCTTTAAGATTGTTAGCGATCTCGGTCAGCTGGTAGTCGTAATTGGGCATCCATATCACCGGCAGGGTCTGCGAGCCGTACTGCGCGTAGGCCTGCATAGCTTCTGGCGAGTCGCTGTACTGCGTGGCGGCGATGAGCTCATCCAGTTTCGGGTCGGAGAAACTACCCTGGTTGGATCCGGCGCCGGTGGCGAAGATCTGCTCGCCGGTGGGGTAATAGTCCGGTGCAAAAACCCAGCCGCCACCCCAGTTAGCCATTTCCCAGTTGCAGTCGGGCTTGCCGGCATCACACGGAACGGCGGTGCCGATCACAGTGTTGAACGGTGCACCCCGCAGATCGATCTTGATGCCGACCTTGGTTGCCGAGGACTGCAGCTGCTGCATCGCCAGTGTAGTCGTCTGGGTGCCGGTGGCGTAGGTCATCTGGAATTCCAGCCTCGCGCCGGCTGGTACGCCGGGGCCGCACTGATGGGAGCCTGGGCCCGGTCGCTCGCAGGTACCCACACCATCGCGCGGAGTGCTCCAACCATGATCAGCCAGCAGTTTCTGGGCGCGGTCAGGATCGTAGGTGAATGGATTGGGCTCTGTCTCGGCACTGGCGTACGGGTTCGGTGGCGTCGTGGGTACCGGGCCATTGGTGGGCACGCCGTAGCCGCGAGCCACCACTCTGATGATCGATTTTTGGTCGATGAGGGACTCCAACGCCTGCCGGAAATACTGCTGCTGGAAGATCGAGCCGACCTTGGGATTGTGGTTGTTGATCAAGAAGTAGTTGACCGCAAAGCTGTGCCACCGGTCGAGGGCGTAGTTAGCCTCTAGCGGGTTATGCCCCACTTCATGGCCATCCGGCTTAGCTGGTGCTATCTCCGGCGGTAGGTAGCCGACCTGGATGGAATTGTTGCCGGAGCGCAGGACGTTGTACTCGGCGGCGTTATCAGAAAAGGGCGCCTCGTTGAACTGGTCAAGGTGCGGTTTGTTCGGTCCCGAGTATGACTTGTTGGGGACGAAACTGACATTGCCGTCGGCATTGAAGAACTTCAGCCGCCACGGCCCATTCACTATCTGCCACAGCGGATTCGTCGCATAGCTATTGATGCTTTTCGCCTGCTCTGTGAGGTAATCGTAGACAGCGGTACAATCGTCGACCTTGTGTTCGCAGTCGCTGGGACCCGTCGCCGTGCGGTCCCAGGCGTGCGGAAGCGGGGTGATTTGAGACAGTTCATTATACACGAACCATTTCGCACTGTAGCTCTTGTTGAGATGGAAGGTCACCTGGTTCGGCGAGTCGGCGGTCACCGAGTCGATGTCGTCCGGAATTCCCCCTGGTACGTATACGGCCCAGTTCTTTTTTTCCGCCCTCATCATATTGATCCAGAAGATGACACCGTCAGCTGTCACTTTCGTGTTGTCTGACCAGGCGTAGTCACGCAGCTTCACGGTGACGGTGCGATTGGCGTCGGCAAAAATAGGGTAATCGGCGAGGCTCAATTTGTCGTTGAGGACAGGCTTCCCGTTGTCGCCGAACCAGTACAGGGGCCGGTACATCAGTGCCTGGAAGTCCGGCCCATTGGTCACGCTGAAATACTGCGTGCCCATAAACGGGAAGATGTAGTTCGGTGTGGCGTTCGGCCGCTCGGCGAAGGTGGCCATCCCACCTTCCACCGGCCGTCCGTTTCGCGGTGTCGTTTGACCGGTGCAGCCAACCGTGAGAAGCATGATCACGGAGACAAGTACGGTCCACGCCGGCCTTCGGGCGAGAAGCTGGATGCACCTTGGTGACTGCATTGTGCACCTCCCGACCCACCAGGGAACACCGCGCGCCGCCGGCCTCGAAGGTCGGGTCCCGGCACACCAGCCAGGGATCGGATCCGGTGCCACAGTGCAAGATCGTCCCGTGCTTGCCTGACGCCGGTTGAGGGCTGCCTCTACCGGCGGTGCGCCCGGGTACCAGGGTGCTGGCAGGCGCCATGCTCACATCCGACGTTGAGGCTGCACTCGGCCGGTGCTTCGAATTCGGGTCCAGGCGATGATCGCACACCGGGATCGCGCAGCGTGGTGGCAGCTAATGAACAGCCTTGGGCATGAGGTATCCCATTGCTGGTCTGTCTACCGATCGAGGGTGCAACCCGCGCCCTGGATGAGCCCGGCGGCCGCTGGCCTGCTTGTCCTGTGCAAGGTTTTCCACAGTGCTCACAGGTACCGAACAGTTGTCAGCGCCGTGTGATGGCGTGTGCCGGGCGTGAGCTACTGGTGGAAGAGCTGCGGGTGGCCCAGGCGGAGATGGAGTGAGGGATTCTTCGCGCTCTGTGGCACTCGCCAAGTCGGCCTTCTCAGCTTGGCTCATTCTGAGCCGGGAGCGGCAGGCAGGTGAGGCTGAAGGATCGGGCTGTTCTGCTGCACCGGACGCCTCGCCCCAGAGGTGGTGTTTGCCGGAGGGACCGGCTTCGATCGACTCGAACCAAGACCAGGCCGTTGCCGGATTAGCCTCTACCTCGCGTGATGGACCGTGCGCCAGTAGGCCCGGTGCGTCGACTGGGTGGTGCTTGCCCGGCTGATCGAGCCGTGGGGGGTCCACCTCGCTCGGTGGGACATCGGCATTGATCCGCTCGCCACGCAGCTGATCATAAGTTGGCGTCTGGCTCACGGCCCGCACCGTATGCATAGCGCGACGGCGCCGACATCCACATCGTGTGGACAGCTGATGTGGACTGTGTATTGCTCGTGGGCAAGCTGTGCGGAGGCTGTGGATAGTGCCACCACAGAGGGGGAGCTGCGAACCACGACACATGATGGCCCCCCAAATTGGTGATGCGAATGGTCCACGCTCGCGGCTCATCCATGACTGTCCGCTTAGGAGCTGGCCCTTATGGGCTAACTTTCGCACGAAAGGAGTCGTCATGCCCCACCTGTCGGTCACCAAGTCGTCGTAGCGATCCTGCGAGGCGGGCACCGCGCTGCGACGCCGTTGGGTGCGGGTACGGTCAATCGCTGCCAGCTGGCATGGAGAAGGTGAACATCCGGTCAGCCTCGATGCGGGCGTAGAGCGGTCCGGAATCAAGTAATTCCTCCCATTGCCGTCCATATCGTGGAAGGTAGATGTCCAGCAGGGTTTGCCGGAATTCCGCCGCTGTGTCGCTATGGATGTCGAGGGTGACTGCGCGACCGTGGACCGTAACCGCGAACTCCTCGCTGGGCAGGTGGGTCGCGCTGACCTGGGGTCGATTTCTGATGTGGCGAAAGCGGACCGAGTCGGGTGACGAGCCAAAATGGAAAGCGCCGCGAAAAAAGATTCCATCGACTGGTGCGACAATTGGTCGGCCGTCAGCGGTGACAGTCGCCAAGGCAAGCAGACACATACCAGTCAGACGGTCAGCAACCTGTTTTGCCTTCAAACGCCGCTCCGGCGTAATGATGCTGAGCAAGTGACGCCCCGCAGCGGAATAGCTGCGGTCGAGTAGATCTTGCAGTGCGGCCAGATCAGCCGGTGTCTCGTGCACGGCTACATTAAACCAGCGCACTGGTTGATCAGCGATCGACATTGGTACTGTCGGCTTCCAAGTCAGATCGCCCCGCGCAGGGGCGTGGTCGCTGCTATGGGCAGCTCGCTGTCACACCTGGGAGTAGATGTTGTGGATTCTTACCTGCTCCATGCTCCGTCTGGGCTGCCGGGGCTAGGAAGAGCCGATATCGAATCCTGGCGTGTTCTCTGATACCACCGGAGGGAGCGAAGCGAGGGACAGATGACGACGATCGAGTTGACGAAGGAGAGCTTCTCCGACGTGGTGGGCGGTGCGCAGTTGGCGCTTGTCGACTTCTGGGGGCCGCGGTGTCGACTGTGTCGCATGTTCGAACCTGTCTTCGAGCAAGCATCGCATCGCCATCCGGATGTGGTGTTCGGCAAGGTCGACGC
This sequence comes from Actinomycetota bacterium, assembly GCA_021324675.1. Classification (GTDB taxonomy): domain Bacteria; phylum Actinomycetota; class Actinomycetes; order Mycobacteriales; family Pseudonocardiaceae. The sequence goes on along the minus strand of JAJPIR010000082.1, from coordinate 1,146 downwards.
CGAGGCGCATGGCCAGCTTGCCGCGATGTTCCGCGTCATGTCCCTTCCCACCTTAGTGATCATGAAACAAGGCTTCGTGATTTATGCAGGCTCAGGCACCCTGCCACTGGAGGACCTGGAGGATCTGCTGGACCAGGCCCGCGCGCTTGACATGGAGGAGGTCCGTAGAAAGCGAGCCGCGCGTCGCATACGGACATAGACGGCCTCGATCGCTTCGATCTCCAGAACTACTGCCGCAGCGCGCGGCGTCTGTGAAGCCTGCGGCATGGATCAAACCTTCTGATCAAGTCGGAAGGCTACGACCACCGCGCCAGCAGCCGCCCCGATATGCGATCAATCCATATCCGAGACATCTACTATTTGCCGTGGATGACTGCCGTCATGCTGAAGGCGCAGGCGGGCCAGCGCTGAAAACGAGAGGCCCGCGCAGTTACGGCCTGGATCGACGCAGATTGCACACTGAAAAGCAGGTGACTTTATCCACGGCCGCCTGAATTTCGTCCTGCCATCGAGGACGTCAGGTAGGCGTCTACGATGATGTTGTAGTTGACGTCGACACCATCCTTGACGCCGCAGGTGATGAGGACCACGCGGTTCGGGGTGTTGGCCATCAAGGACTTCACGTGCCCAGCTTGTGATTTTGCGACGGCGTACGCGCGGGTGACGGTGTAGGTTAGTGTGCCGGTCGGAGTGCGGAGGACGATGTTGTACCCGTTAATCGCCTTCACCGGAAATGTTGGAACGCCGCTTTGCATCTCAGGATTCTGCCCGGTGACTTCGTGCATCGCGAGTTCGGACAGCGGATTGAAGATCAACGGTGTCTTTGCCCATGCGTGGCCGAGGATGTAACTCGTGCCGCCGGACTCGCTGCCCGGTGCGACGCCGAAACCCTTCCGTACCCAGCACACCGTGTGCTTCTGGTCACCAGGCGGGTTGAGCGGCCGGACGTAGTTCATCTGGCAGACGCTGGCCTTGATGTTGAACGCCGGACCGGACATCTCGAATCTGGTGGGGGCAGCGGGTGCGACGAAGTCATGAGGCACACCAGCGGGATCGGGCGCTACGGCGGGGGGACCGGGGGGCAAAGCAGCGGAGTTGGGGGGGACCGCAGCGGGCTCGGGGGGCAGAGATGGCGGGCCGGGGGGG
>JAJPIR010000310.1 GCA_021324675.1 Actinomycetota bacterium | reverse complement strand
TCAGCGAAAAATCACCGTTCGACGCCGTTTGCGCTGGTCAGCAGGTTTCGCCCGAGGTAGTCCTTGAGCGATAGGCTCAAGACTTGAGTATGCCTGTGACCTGCACAAACTCCTCGTATCGTTGAAAATTCTCTGTCTGCTACCGGGAGGCCTAATGCGACGCTTGCTCTCTGAATTCGCGGACGGCCTCGGCTATTTCATCGGCCTCCAGGACGTCGACCATCAATCCGACCTGCTCCTCCCACACTTCGGTGGGGATTGCGTCGCGTATCTGGTCTTCGAGGATGTGGTACACGGGGAGGCCCAACTGGACCCCGGCCAACGGTCCTGCCCAGCTCGGATCACCGAGCACCACGGTCTCGGCGGCGATCCCGGCGCTTTCCGCGTCCGGGGCACCCAGCAGGACGAGCAGCGAGTCCGCGCCGTGCTCGTCGACCAGGCGCTTGATCGTCTCCTGGGTGGACAGGTCCATGGCCCCAGCTGCCGTTCAAACGAAGCATTCGGTGGCGACATAGGCTACCGGGGCGCCCGCCGCCTTGGCGCATTCCGCAATGGCCGTTCCCGATACTCCGTCGCGTTCTCCGATCGCGATGACCTGCTTGCCGTCGAACATTCATGCCTCCTTTGCGGGTAATTACGGTAGCTTCGCCAACGCCTGGGTCAGCCACGCGTCCACGTGCTCTGGTGTGAGGTTGGGCTCGGAAATCCGGTTTATTTCTTGGCCGTCGTTGAGCAGCAGGATGGTGGGAAGGCCGCGTACCTGCAGTGACATGAGCAGCCGCCGCGCCTTGCTGGCATCCAGCTTGACTACGGTCAGATCTGGGTTCTTATTGGCAATGTTTTCCATGTGTGGTGCCAGCGCCACGCACGGGCGGCAGCTGTCGGCCCACACGTCGACGAGCACCAGACCTGATCCGACGAGTTCGTCGAAGTTGTCTTTCGTTGCTTCCATCACAGCCATGTGTCAGCCTCCGTTGCGTTCCAGCAGCACGCTCATGCCGTCGGAGCGTTGGCTCATCCGCCCGAGGAACAGGCTGCCTTTCGCGAGCAGCAATACCCGTTCCGCCGGCCCCTGTCTCAGCCGGTCCAGGGCATGGGGTAGGTAACACACCGCGGAGGCAATGTGACCCTGGGTGGGGGCGTAACCCGGCATGCCACGCTCGGCGACAAACGAGTCAATGGTGTCGCGGGTGATTTCCTTGCGGCGGACGGCCAGCGCTGCGATCGTGCGGTAGTTGCGCGCTGCGACGTCTCCCGAACCCTGCGGCTCGGTGATCTCTGGGTTGTGCAGTTCGGTGGCATAGTCGTCGACCTCGATCATGCGCGCGCCAATCGCCTCCAGTGGCTGCACCGCCAGGTCGTGCAAGATCTGCGCACCGGCGCCGCCCGAGGACACCTTGTGGCGTCCCACGGCGTCGAGCCGGATTCGAGGGGAGACACCATCGTCGGCGGTGATCAGGATCGCGGCCCCGCCGAGCACGTCTTCCAGCACAGGCAGACCGTGGCGCAGGTGTCCTTCGAACTTCATCCCGAGCTTGGGTAGTGAACCTCCTGCCACGACCGCGACCTGCTCGACCACTCCGGCCACCACCAGGCTGGCGGCGATGACCAGCGCGGGAATCGGCGCCGCGCAGAAATTCTTGACGTCCGCTCCGGACGACTCGGTCAAGCCGGCTACCGCCGCGATCGTCTTGCCCATGTTGCCCCCGCCGCGCTGGTATCGATCACCCACGGCCTCCTCCGAGCAAGAGATCGTGTAGCCGATCGCGGCGGGGTCGAGGTCGTGGTCGTGCAGCAGGTGCAGCAGCGCCAGCGTGCCGGTGGCCTTGCAGGCCAAGTTCTCCAGCAGCACATACGCGGCCAGCGACTCATCTTCAGCGTGCGCGCCGCGCAGCGCGCCAGCGAGGCAGTCCGGCGCCAGGTGCACCGGCAGGGCGTCGCTAGCCACGGCAGCGGCGACATCCCCCGTCGCCGCGGAGATCCGATCCAGGTCCAGGCGCTCTGCCAGCGGATGCTCAGCCAAGCGTTTGGCGGCCCGCTCGGCGACCTCCGAGCTCAGCGTGAGTAGGTCGAACTCATCGACCGCGGCCATCAGGCCGAGGAACTCTTCCTCCGGCATCAGCTCGCCGAAGGGCGCAAAGCGCTCCGCCCCCGGCAGGCCAGTCCCCACCCACGGACGACACGGCAACTCGCGAGGGTGGCAGGTGCCGAGGAACGCCTGGTGCGGTGGGTAGTTGACGGCGTCGTCGAAGCTGCGCAGGCTCGCCAGGAAGCGGGCCGTCAACTCAGCATCCCCAGCAAGGGTTCGCATCGGCTTGGAACCGTGCCGGGCTAAACCCGGGGTGTGGGCCAGCACAAGGCTTGCTGCGCGGACCACGGCGGCTTCAGGCATGGGCCTCCTCCACCTCACCTACTTCAAAGATCGTGGAACGTTCCACCGCGGTGGCGACCGCCTCCAGTGCCCGTTGCACCAGTCGCCGCCGCCAGGTCTGCTCGGCAGATGGCGGCACGTTCGGATCACCCGAGGGGTAGGGAATGCCCCGACCGGGCACGATCCGCGGTGCCCCCACCTGCTCGGCGATCGTCACCAGATTCGTGATCACAGCTGTGGGGATGCTCGCCCGCTCCAGCTCCTTGGCAAGCGCTGACCCGCAACGCGTACCGGTGCCTCAAGTAGCGGTCAGGATCGCGGCTTGCACCCCGGCCTTACGCAGCTCCGCGGCCCACTCGACGCCGAAACGCCGCGCGGAGGCCACCTGCGTGCCGTTGCCCACCGTGACGAGCAATTCGTTGTACAGCCGGCCGATGACGCCCTCGCGTTCCAGCCTACGAACGGTATCCAGGGGCACGATCCGATTGGGATCGGCATTGGCAGCGGTCGTCGCGAAGCCGCCATCCACGGACTCCCACACCCCGGAAGCGAGCGAATCCACCCCCTCAATCGGATACCGCAGCCAGCGGGTAGCGCGAGCGGATTCCAGCCGGTCTGGGTTGCCCGCTGGTACCAAGGCGCCCTCGGTGACCAGCGCGACGGTCGCGCTGGCCACCTTATCGACCGGGGCCGAGGGGCTGACCACATCGAACCCACCAACGGGAATTTCGGTGCCTTCCCGGTCACCGGCCAGCCGGCGCAGCACGAGCTCAACCGCCCGTGCCGCGGCGCGCTGATCGACCAACTGGCCGACCCGGGCAACCCGAGCGACTCGGCCATCGGCCACCGTCAACTTCGCGCCGGTGGCCAGCTTCGCGATGGCGCCCGCAACCGCCTGCAAGGTCGGCCGCATCTGCCGACTGGAGGCACCCGCGGCCACGACGGGTGCGGCACCCGCCTCAGAAATCCCCGGGTTGTCCGGGTGCATCGACGCCACCGCCGGCAACCCAACGGCCTCGGCGGCGGCAACAAGCCGAGCGCACACCAGCCCGTAGCGCCCGCTGCCGAAAGCAGGCCCCGCAACGAGCAATTCCGCACCGGCCGCACGGGCCATCCCAACCAGTTCCTCACCCACGGCGGTGTGAGAAGCAGCGTAATCATCGCCGCACACCAGCGTGGCCACAATCTCATGTTCCTCGCCCACCAATTGGGACAGCAACCGCCCAGGACCGACCGTTCCTTCCAGCACGCGCGGGCCGATACCAGCCTCCGCTTCACCACCCAGCCCCGCATAAAACTGATTGACGTAATGCACGATGCGCATCAGGCCGCGCCTCCCAACTTCTAGCCGGCCAGTCGCTGCTGCTCCGAACGGCAGGTGAGCCACCCGGCGCCCAGCGGGCTCAACGCACCCAGAATCGCTGCGGTCGGCACCTCCACCGCCGCGGTCGCCTCAGCATCAGCGATATCCAGCCGAGCGCCGCCCAACGCCCGCTCCACCGCCGGTAGCCCGATTCTCTGATCGTAGTTACCGGTACTGACCACCGCACCTCGACGCGGGCCGGCCACCAGTGGTGGGCCGGTGCCATCAGCACCGGACAACTCGGCGTACAGCGCAACCGCTGTTAAGCCATCAGCCTCCAGCGCATCAACCTTGAGCATCAGGTCATTGTCGGCGTTACCCGCACCTTCCTTGGTGACGATGGCGGCATCGAAGCCGGCGGCGCGGCATAGCCAAGCGGCATGCGTGGACACGAGTTCTTTGTGGGCTTGCTCGACCGGCTCTGGGCACAGCACCACTCCGGCAAAGCACAAATCCTGGCCATCGCGGGCACACAGCTCGGCGACCACTGGATGGTTCTGGTGGATGTACGTCGGATTGCGCAGCGCCGGGTGCCCGTACTGGCCGCTAACCACGGCCCCGTCCTCGATCTCAACCGGGTCGAACAAGGTCGGCAGGCTGCCAGCCATGCTGCGCCCGTAGACGAAGACGTCCTTGAAGGCGCCCTGGGTCTGCAGGTTAGTGATCGCACCGACGCGGGGCAGGCCACCGGTTGACGTCCCAGGACGATGTGGGGGCGCCAACTCCTCAATCACATCGGGCGAGGCATCGACGGCGGCGTCGGCGAGATGCACCGCCAGGCGCAGCAGCCCCCGGCGCAGCGCCACCTCAGCGTCCTGCCAGCAGGCACCCTCCGCGCGGTCGAACTCGATCACGACATTGTTCGTCCGACCGAACGGGGAACGCTCCGCGGCCGGACCGGACATATCAATCAAGCCCTCCTGGTTACGGGGCAAATACCCCGCAGCCAACACCGCAGCCCCTCGCAACACGTGAGTATCCCCGCCCCGCGGGCGATTCACCGGCGCGATCCACCCGGGAAATGCACCCCCGCCGGGTCCCTTGCTGCGCGGCTCCACCACATCCAGCGGCGCAACAATCCGGGTCCGATCTCCGGGTGCGGCAACGTGCACCCGTACCGACGCCAAGGCGGGATCCGCGAACAGCGCCTGGGCTTGTGCTCGACCCACCACCAGCCGATGTTGCTGGTACCGGGTAGCAGTGCCGATCTCGATAGTGCGGACCTCATGCACCACACGACGCAGTACCGACACGGCTGTCTCCTCTCAACAGCACCGGTCCCAGCATCGTAACCACGAATTGCCTGCGCAGCCTGAGCGCAAAAATCCACAATCACCATACGACCGGCAGGCCAGTCTCGCCGCCGTCCACCAGGCCACCGAGACGCTGTCCAGCCCCCGCCGGCGGGGCTGAGCCAGACACCCGCAGTCACGGGTATATCCGCTCGACCTTTCCCGCGTACTGCGGCAACCCCTAGAGGGGATGGTCGCCACCAGTTTTGCGTATATCGAAATCCGACCGTTAATTGCCTCTCGGGCCGGTCAATTGTCTGGCCCGTTGTTTTGCGCACGCGGCGGTGCCGACCGCGTTGATTTCCTGCTGTGTGCTTTACATGATAGCGGGGACCTGCGGGGGATCAAACGATTCTGGGGGGTTGCCGGTTTGGGCTAGGGGGGTCTGCGGGTACGCCTTAGCACTAGGTTTCTCGAGCGCAGAGGCCTGCCATGGAGACACCAATCAAGATTGCTATTGCGGGCAGTGGCTTCGGGAAGAAGGTGGCCCTGCCTGTCTACGCCGAGCTGGCGGAATTTGACCCCGTGGCCGTGTGGTCACGCCAGACACAGCGGGCCCGGGAGCTGGCCGAGCAGGCCGGCGTCGGGCTGGGTACCGCAGATTTCGAGGAGCTGCTGTCGGTGCGGGGGTTGGAGGCGGTGCATATCGCCACCCCGGTAGCGACGCACGTCCAGTTTGCCGTCACCGCCGCCGAGCGGGGACTGCATGTGATCTGCGAAAAACCACTAGCGGATAACCTCACGGGGGCTCGCCGCATCGCAGCCGCCATCCAGTCGGCAGGCGTGGTCGGCCTGGTCGACTACGAGCTACGAATGCAACAGACCCGCCGCCGGGTCATCGACCGTGCGCGCGAAGTCGTAGGACGGCCACGGATGGCGTCGATCTCGCTGGTTTACTCCGACCACGCCGACCCCGATTCACGCCCTTACACCTGGGTGCACGACTCGCGGCTCGGGGGCGGACGGCTCCAGGGGTACGGGGTCCACGACCTCGATCTTCTGCTGGAGATATTTCCCGACGTTGACGCTGTGGCAGCCGCCACCGAGGTCGGCGTGCCGGTGCGCAGGGCGGATAACGGGGAACTGCGACGCGTGACGGCTGAGGACACCTACGGACTGCTCCTACGGTTTCGCGGCGGTGGACTCGGGGTGGTAACCCTCGTGGCCACCGCACGGCACGGCCGCGGCGACGTCATCGAAATCTACGGTGACGAGGGCACGGTGAAACTTGACGAAGATCGGCGGGTCTGGTGGGGACGCACAGGCCAATTGCTACAAAGCGAGGGGCCACTCGACGCGAGCTCCACCAAAGCGTTCAAGCGAGTCGCCCGCAACTTTTGGGCGGCAATCCGAAACGGGGCCGCGCCGGAGCCTTCGCTTCAGGAAGCCCTACGAGTGCAGTCAGTCTTCGACGCCATTCGCACCGCCGACATCGAGCGCCGCTGGGTACACCCCGAGCCCGTCACGCCGGGTTAGTGGTTGCCGATTTTTCGCGCTCAACACCTACACCTCGAATGCCGCGCGGATGGCGTTGTCGAGTTGCTCGAGCTCGTCGGGTGAAGCGTGGCCGAGATACTCGACAAGGCGGCGGCGCAGTGGGCGATCGATTTCTAAGGCGAATGCCCAGCCGAACTCGCCGATCCGCACGGCTAGCAGCGAGCCGGGGTCGGAATCCAGGACGTGCATCGCATAGATGGCCGGCAAGTCCTGGTTGGTGTTGATGGCGTCGGCGGAGACGATCAGCCGGGTGGTGGACTGGCCGGGTCTGCTCATCACCGGTTGGTAACGGTAAAGATCTCCGCGTCTCACGCGGTCTCGTCCAGCGCCGCCATCGCCTCGGCCTCGCTGTCGGCCGCGTAGGTCGGATGTGCGGCATACCAGCGGGCCGCTGAGGCGGCCGCTTCCCGCAACGCGTCCTGCCGGACCAAATGCTCAAGGTAGGCAGACGCCCCACCCCGGAGGCGCGCTCCGCACTGCCGCACCCGCGCCACGGTTTGCGCCTCCATACTGACGGTCAGTCGCTCTCGCTGCATACACAACAGCATACAGTCGTACTCTGCCGCCCTGGCCGCCGCCTTTTAGGCCATGGGCCGGGCACCCGGGCCGCTCGTTTCGTGGTGCTCTGCATCAACCGGCTCCGACATGCGACTACAGAGTGCCACTCCTCGAACGCAGACCGGTAAGGTATCACCTACGGTGATACGGTCGTTACAGCCTGTGCTGTTGATCGGTGGGGGGAGGGGTGGCGCGTGGCGTACGTGACGCCCCTGTACGGCGGCAGTGATGCGCAGGTTGATTACCGGCTGGGTTTGGTGCAGCACGGCTGTGACAGTGACGTGCAGTTGGGGTATCGCACCGATGCGCGGGAGCGTCCGCTGCGTTGGATCGGGTCGGGGTTGGACGCGTTTGGGATGGCGGGGGTGACCGCCGGTGCGGAGTTGACCGCGGCGCAGTTTGAGGTGGCGCGGCGGATGGTGCGGGGTGCGCATCCGGGCACCGGGGAGCAGCTGGTGGCCGCGAAGCTCGCGGTTCCCGCGGGCGCGAAGCTGGCCCTGGGACCGTTGGTGGCGGCGGTGAACCAGGCCGCGGCCGC
>JAJPIR010000363.1 GCA_021324675.1 Actinomycetota bacterium | reverse complement strand
GGAGCGGGCGACGGGAATCGAACCCGCATAGCCAGCTTGGAAGGCTGGGGCTCTACCATTGAGCTACGCCCGCACGCTCCGCCGAAGCGGCGGCGACCTAAGCGTACCGGCATGCGCTTGGTCGTGGGACGCGAGCGGTGGCTGACACGCGATCCTTGTCGTCGCGTAGGCTGCGCTGGGCACCAGTGGTGTACCGGGGTGTGGCGCAGCTTGGTAGCGCACTCGCTTTGGGAGCGAGGGGCCGTGGGTTCAAATCCCGCCACCCCGACCAGAAGATCGACGTCGGAGTCCCGCCTCACCCCTGTTGAGGCGGGACTTTGGTTGTCTATGGGTAGAGGGCCGCTCGGTCGCTCGATCTCAAGCCACGTCCCGTTGTCGCTGTCCGGGCCGCTGGTGTGGCTTGTGGCGGACATGCGGCGGCGGTGGTAGGTGCGTGGTGCAGGAGCGATGGTCAGGCTGTCCGTGGCGCGTTGAGCCTCCTGGTTGGCCTGCTCGGTCAGGCGTGCCTCCAGGGTGAGCAGCTCGTGGTAGGTGTTGGTGAGTTCGGCTCCGGCAATATCGGGTCCCATGATCCAGATTTTTTCGAAGACGGCTTGGGTCAGCATGAGCCGGAGGTGGTCGGGGGCTTCGATGAACAGCCGGTAGGGGTCGATCATGAGGCTGAGGGCTTCATCGAGGCTGGTCGTGATCGAGTCGAGTTCAACGGACCATTTGGCGATGATTTTTTCGGCAGCGGCGATGTCGGCTTTGGTTTTGTCTTGTTCGAGCTTGAAGTCCTCCAGGCTGAGGGCGTCGGCGTAGTAGGCTTCTTTGTTTTTGCGGGCGCGCTGGTTAGCCTTATGAATGCGAGCCTTGGCTCCGGCAATAGCGGCAGCACCGGCGGCCTCTCGACCGGCAAAGCTGGCAATGATCTGGTCGCGGAGTTTGGTTAGTCGCCCTTGGGGCATCCGAACGCAGCGGAAGTAGTCGGCGACGGCGGCTTCGACTTCGGCTATGGCGACATAGGGCTGGTCGCAACTAATCCGGTCTTTTTGGCGGCCGAGGCAGTAGAAGTAGCCGTAGGTGACACCGTGGCGGTTGGTCGGAGTGGTAATGCCGAGACGGCGGCCGCAGCGGGCGCAGTAGAGGTTGCCTTTGAGGGGATGGGGGTGCTTTTTGCTTTTATCTTTGTTGAGGTTGCGGGCGGTGAGGATGGCTTGCACCATGTCGAAGGTGGGTTCATCGACGAGGGGGTCATGTTCGCCGGGGTAGGCTACCCCGTTGTAGGTGACGACGCCGGTGTAGTAGGGATTGCGTAAGATACGGTGGACATGCTGAGTTTGGACCGGGCGCTCGGGCAGGTTTTTGGTTTCGGGCATGCGCAGGCCGAGATGGTTTAGTTCGTCGGTGAGGGTGCCGAGGGTGTAGAGCCCGGTGGCGTAGAGCTTGAAAGCTTCGGTGATGATGGGTCCCATGATCTCATCGACAATCACAAGGCCGATGTCTTTACCCTTGCGCTTGTCGCGGATGTTGCGATAGCCAAGGGGGGCTTTGCCGGGAGTGCCACCGATCTCCACCTTTTTGCGTAGTCCCTTGCGGGCTTCTTGGCTTAAAGTTGCCGGAGTACCATTCGGCGATGGTGGCCATGATGCCGTGAACGAGTTTGCCGCCTGGGGTCTCGTCGATGTTTTCGGTGGCTGAGACCAGCTTGACGCCGTGTTTGGCGAGTAGCATGCCAATTTGCACATCATCTTCGCGGCTACGGGCTAGGCGGTCGAGCTTGTGGACGATGACGTACTTGATGTCTGGGTCATCCGCGACGCGCCGGAGCATGGCTTGGAGTTCGGGCCGGTCGGCGGAGCGGGCGCTCTTGCCGCGCTCGACATATTCTTCGACAATTTGCGCGCCGAGGTCGGTGGCTTTGCGCTGACAGTATTCGCGTTGGGCTTGGATGGAGAAGCCGTCTTCGTCGTAGCTGGTGTTGGCCTGTTCGCTGGTGGAGACGCGGTAGTAGGCTAGTGCCTCAGCTAACAATTCGTCGCTGACGACCGCGGGCACGATGGCGGCCGCGCCGATGCTTTCGCCGGGAGTTTTATGGGTCATACTGTTACCTCCTCTTGATGGGCGCGGGTGGTCTGGAATTCGTGGGCAAGGATAAGCTGGGCACCGGCAGCTTCGAGTTCTAATTCGAGCGCCTGACGGTTGGCCGTGGTACGGGCTAGGTGGTCCAGGTGAGTGGTTATGACATAGGCGGCGTCGCGGAGAGCGCGTAATTCTTCGAGCAGGAGGCGTAATGCGGGGCGCCGCCAGATTGAGCCGGTGCCGCCAGCCTCGACGTATTCGCGGATGACTGTGAGACCAAGATAATCCGCGATCTGACGGCAGGCGTCACGCTGGGCGGCAAGCTGGCGCTGTTCGGCCTGAAGGTCGGAGCCGAATGAGCCAGGGCGGCGGATGCGCAGGAAGAGGATAGCCTGTGCGTTGATTTGGTGGTTGGTCACTAGCTGGCTCCTTTCATCATGTTTAAGCGGTGATAAGAGGGCGACGGAAATAATGGCGCGACTTGGGTTTGGTTTCACCCAGAAGGCCGAGTTTTTCCAGACGAGTGGCCATGGCTTCAACTGAGACATGAAAGAGATTAGCCATGGTCGGCACATCCTGAACCTTAAACCACAAACGTTTGACGAGTACGGTTGGCATGAGAACATTACCAGCGAACTCATCACAGGTCCACTCGATCATGCGGCCTTGCAACTGGCTATTGCCGCGTCCAAGTTTGGCGTGGAGAACATCGGCGTCGTAGAAGTCGAGGGCGTGTTTGAACTCGTGCAGCAAACTAAAACGTTGGCGCAGATGCGGCTCATTGTCGTTAATGTAGATTTCCAGGCGGCCACTCACGAGATCGGTGGTGAGGCCGCTTTCGGTGTCGAGTTTGTGGCTGGGAACAAACTGCACCGGGATCACGCGCTGGCCCGTGAGCCAGATGAGATTAATATCGGGATTGTCAGTTTGGACCCATTGCCGGAGCCGGTCGGCTTGGAGTCTGGCGACCTGGAGTGATTCGCCATAGGTGAGCGGGCGCTTGGGTGCGAGCTGGCGTAATTGGTCCAGCAGGTTACGGAACTCGGTCTTTGGTATCGTCATGATCGGGGTTCTCCTTTCGTTGTTGCCTATAATCTTCAATCAAACGGGCGAGCACAGCGGCTTCTTGGGCGCCCACGCCAAGTTTGCGGCGGAAATAAACGCGTGGGGCGGGCAGAAGGCTGGCGGGCTTTACGCCGATAAACTGGAGTAGTTTGGCCTCGTCGAGCCTGAGCGCGTCGGCTAAGCGTTGTACGGTCTCGGCCGAGGGGTGATTTTGGTCGGTTTCGAGTTTGACTAGATAGCTTTGATTGATATGGGCGCGGGCCGCTAGTTGATGGGTGGATAGACCGGCCTTGAGGCGGGCGGCCCGCAGATACGCGCCTAAAGTTTTGGCCTTGGGTGTTGGTGTCATAGCTCCTCCTATTACTTGCTGCCCACTTTACGCCGTTTGATTCATTTGTGAATCGTTAGATCCTCCAAATAGTCCAGTCCGGCTATGGAGGGAGTTTTTGCACCAGCCACGTCGCCAGCTCGCTTTGACGGATAACGTGCATAAGGTCGGTGGCGGGCGTCGGCAAGGTGATACTTCGGCCCGGACAGCCGCAGCCCGGTGCTGATCCGGAACCGCTACGAGGACGCGGGGCATGACGCCGCGCGGTCCGTGTCCACCCCGCGCCAAGAAATCTAGGTAAGTGCGCAGTTTGCGTCGAACGGTGGGCAAACTTTCGGTTGCCATATCGACCTCGATCCACCACAGATGGTCCACACGTCCGTTCGAAACGACCACATAGGCGTCCGGATTGACTGAGCCGCCCAGACCATCCGGCCAGCGCGGCTCGGCTTGGAACTGTCGCAAGATGAAATTGCCAGACCGGGCGGCTTCGACCAAGCCGGTATACAGCTCGGCCACGGCGAGGACATGGCGAACAAACCGCTCACCCGGAATACCTGGCCGCCGGATACGACCGGCATTGTCCATGCCGGTGCGCTGGCGCAGGAGCCGGACGCCAGCCGTGTCCAAGGCAAACACGGTGACGCTGGAGCCCTGCCGGGGACCCCCGACGCGGCGCGGCAGCGGCAGGAGGACCCGCCAAGCCACTAGCCGGGCCAAGGTGCGCGAGCGTGACACCGTGCGGCTGCGGCCTTCGGCTAGGTCGGCAAAGTGGCACCGTTCGAGCTGCACACCGCTTACCAGACCCAGCCGGTTGACCGTCTCGATGATGGCCCAATCGCGGGCACTGAGACGGTCTTCGACCCACTGGACGTGTCGGGAACGGACACGGACGGGTGGGGCGGCCGTCATGACGAACCTCGGAACGAGGTGAGGAATTTCGGCGGCGTTATTTGGCCGTTTTCCCCGGCAGGAGGGCCTATGAGAAGCCGGGCGATATCAACAGCGACATCAACACGGGCCGCTGTCACTGCTGGGCCTCATCAACCGGTAGTTCACCAAGCCGGACTTGACTGGTGGCTAGTCGCCGGGCTCGCAGTCCGGCCTCGATGTCGGCGCGGGCCATGCCCGAGGCCCCCGCCAGTTCGGTCCACAGCGCTTCAGGGTCCTGGCTGGGTTCGGGCAGCGGCAAGGTGCGGCCGGTGACGGGCGACCGGGTCTGTCCCGCGATACACAGTCGGGCCACGATCTCGTACTGGGGCAGGTTGGTGAGGTCGGCGGAGGTGAGTACCGGGGCAATGCGCCGCTCGGTGGGTCTCGCGTCGTCGTGTTCGAGTTGAAAGAAGATTTGCGTGCGCACCGTCCCCATAACGGCGGCGCGGGTTACTTCAGGAAGTTGCTTTTGATATTGGTGGGCCAAGTGGAGTGCAACCTTGAGCCCGCGGGCTTCGGCTAGCATCTCGGCCACATCATCGGTAAAGCGGACGACATTTTGGAACTCATCGAGATATACGGGGACAAACCGCCGCCGATGAGCTGGAATGTTTGCCTGGGCCAGGGTGGCAGCCCAGAACGCCCCGACTACGAATGCACCCAGCAAGGTGGCCGCCTCGGTACCGATGACGCCTTTTCGGAGCGGCACCAAGACGACTTTGTGCTGAGTAAATATAGTGTTCAGGTCGAGTCCCTGCGATTGACCCAGCATAAGTTTTAAGCTGATACGGGTGGTTAGGGCGCGCAATTTGTTGAGGGCTGGGCCGATGGTTTGCAAACGCTCGCCTTCGCTCATGCTGTTATACCATTGCCAATACTCCCGCCAGCGTTCATCCAGACGCGGGTGACCGGCGACGTAATGCCGCAATCGTGAGGACGTCAACAGCTCGGCGACCTCGCATAAGGTGAAGGCGGTGCCGTCTGGTGCGGGTACTTGGACTAAACTGTTCACCGCGGCTCGCACCACATCATCCGTTCTGTGCCCCCAATAGGCGCGGAAAATGTTTCGTAAAATATTGACGGTGGTCTCGGCGGCTAGTTCCCGCTGCTGCTCGCCACCGCGCACCCGCAAGGGATTGATACCGGCAGGATTGGCCAAGTTGGCGGGGTCCAGAATGACCACACCAGTCCGGCGATGTTCTGGCAGACGGGCAATCAAGGCTTCGATCAAATCGGCTTTGGGATCGACTACGAGCATCCCCGCACCCTGCTTGAGGTCTTGCAGCGCCATCCCGGTGATGAGGTTACTTTTTCCAACCCCGGTCGGGCCAAGAATGTAAACGTGTCGGGTCCGGTCGTCGGGGAGGAGGGATAACGGCTGCGGCTCGGCGGTCGGATAGGTGCTTTCGCCGATGACGACGCCACCGGTATGCATATCGACGGCGGGCGGGATGGTGCGGGACGCGCCGATGGGCAGACCCGGCAATACGACGCCACTGGGTGAGAGGGCCACGAGTCCGGCGGCCTCAACGGTATTGAGCACGAGCGGCCAAGCCGCCACCGGCATAGTTCGTTGGGGTACGCGACGCGCCGCAACATGGCTCGGAAGCCACCGACGAACGACGGCGACGCCGGAGTTATCCATGCCCCGCAGGATGGACGTAATGCGGTGCAGCAGCCGTGCACCATCCCCGGATGGTGCGGCCACGGCCACTCCGATTGACGCCACCAGTAACGGATGGCGGGTTTTGCGCTGGTAATCTTTCTCTGCGTCCGGCGTGGGCATCGTGTTGCCGGTGAGGTGCTGCCAGAATGACACAGTGTTCGGCGGGCTGATATGAATCTGAGCCCCCGCTAGCAGGTAGACCAGCCGAATCCGCTCTCCGGCTTGGAGTGGCTGCAACGTCGCTAGCAACGCGCGGGCGGTGGTTTCAGCCCGGTCCTCGGCTAAGGGCCGCCAAAAGCTGGTCAGTCGCAACTCAGCGGCCCACTTAAAGGTGATTTGCGGCTCCGAGTCGGTGAGCGCGGTAACGCGCGCCCGAGACAGCCCAGACCGCAACGAGGCTAAGCCCGCTGTCTCATGTTCGGCGGGCACTAAGACGGTATGGGTGATGCCCTCGGCCGTGGCCTCGATTTCGACTCCGACAGGCAGAGCCGGAAGCAACGAAAACCGGGGCGGTCGGGTGATGGTGGCAAGCTGGTTAAACCAGCCCGCAATGTCCGCGACGGACAAATCGCTGGGTAAGGTCAACCGGTAGCGCACCAGCGATAGCCGCCAGGCCTCACTGTCGCGCCAGCGGAGAACCCAGAGCACCGCAATGCCGATCAGCCCGATTACTAGGGCAATGACGGCGGCCGTCATAAGGCTTCTCCTGTGGAGACCTCAGCGCCGGGGTCCTCCGGGTTGGTGGAATCCGCAGCCTCCTCTTGCTGCATGCGTTGTTCGTGCAAGTAGTAGGCGTACGCCATGAGTAGGCGCTTCCAGGCCTCCTCATCGAACTCGCGCACTTTTCCAATTACAATAAGCCGATGCTTCCTCCTTGGCATATCAAATCCTCCAGCCGCATCAAAAGCGATGCGGCATTACGTAATTCATGAATTACCTACGGGAGCGGTGATCGACGACGCGTTAGGTCAGAAGCTGCCGCTCAACAGGGGGCCTTATTTTCTTTGTATATGATTCATCTATGAATCGTCAATCCCTATTTTTTACAACGCGACATCACAGGAGACCTCATTGCCCCAGACATGCCAACCCGGTCGTTTTCGCCGGGCAAAAAGCTCCAAATACGGACCGGGTGAGCAGCGCTCGATAATAGCGTATTGTTCTTCGGGCTTGTGAGAATGCTCTTGGACCGGGGCGTAGAAGCAGGTGGCCTGACCGCGAAACTGGATTGGTGCGTATCCGCGCACGCCAAACAGTAGATGTTCGGTTTGGTTACGCAGGTAGTTGCCGAGTCGAAAATACGGCTTAATCCAGGTTAAACAACTCTTATACGTGAAGCCCCAGGCTTCCATGACGGTGATTTGCTGGGGCCAATCTGCATTTGTAACCCATAGCCAAAGGTGAGAATTATCATCCGCCAGTTTATCGACTCGGAGCGCTTTAATGTCGTCGAGGGCCATGAGGCGATAGTGCCGCACGGCCCCGTAGCCGCCACGCTGATTCGGAACATCCCACGGAGGATCGGCCAGAATGGTCCGGTACTTGATTTGTTCGGATATGCCAATCGGCCTCCTTGGGGTTCGTGCGGCCATTGGACCTACTGATGCAATAGTTTGGATCGTTCCAAATGGGCGTGACCTTGTTGCCGCACCACCGCCACGCCCGATGCAGTGAGCGCTCCAAGTCGGCTAGCTCCTCTGCGCGGAGGTCAATTTCGCAATTTTCGGTTCTCTTGCCGACAAGTTGCTTGCGGGTATTTCTGGGCATAGGTCAGGTAACTCTCCCTTCTGTGAAAGTGGGAAATTGGCTATAGCGATACGAAACTGGGCGTTACTGCCGTCGGAAGAAGCCGAAGGCGACGCCGAATATCAGGATGAGCGCCAGGAAGACGATTAGGCCGGGAATCAAAGGCTTGAGCAATTCATAGATCAATCTGGCGGCGGCTGCTATCAGCAAAAGTACGGCGACGGCGCTGGCTACTTTCTTTAGCCAGCTACCGCCGCCGTCATTGGTCATCGTGATGGCCGGTCGAAGAGCTTCGAGATGTCCGGAGAAGGCTGGCGATGCCGCAAGGCTTCGTCGCGCATAGCCGTGCGGGCTGCCCAAAACCGCTGGTTGTCCCGTTCGGTGTCCTTCAAGGCATCCCACTCGATTTGGAGTTGACGCCTGTTCTCGATGAGCCCGGCCCACTCGTCTGCTGTCGTCCGGCTACAGAGCACAATGCCGATGACCAGGCCGATAAGTACGCCGACACCCAGAATCAGGATCGCTGCGATGAGCGACCCGATGACCACTAGCGCGGTCATGGCTGGCGCACCTCGCTAGCTGCGTCGAGCGCGTATGCGTCTGCGATGAGCTCGTATCTGGCCGCACCCAGCGGTACCCACCTGGTGTAGGCAGTTTGGTCGGCGCTGAGCTCTAGGACGTTCCGCATCAATCTCCGTGCCCTGGTGGCACGGCAGTCATCACGGACAGCCTGGACCAGGGCGCGCGCCCGCTCGCGTTCGATGGCTCGCACAACCTCACGCTGGACGCGCCTGCTATCACCCTGGAGCGCGTCAAGCGCATCTCTGAGGCGTGGGACAAGATCACTCACTGTGTTGCTCCCATCTGTAAATATCTGTACAGTCACATCGTCCTTCCTGGGCAAAAAGCTGCTCAGTGAGACAGGTAAGCGGTCGTGCTGGGACCGACTGTACAAACGTGTCCGTTTGACTGTCAAGAGAGGTGTAAAGAAGTGGACGATGCCCCGGAGCCGCTCAAGCCGCCGTGGATCAAGAAGCGACGCAACGAGCGTGACGATGACGCGTCCGAGCACGTGGCGCACACCTGGACCGGTGGCGGCATAGACGACCGAAGTGACCGGCGCTACCGCTATTACGACCCTGACGAACTGATCGACAGCCCGGAAAAACAGGCTCACATTGCTTACCTTGAGGGGCGGCCAGACTGGCGGGAACAGTGGGAAGCCGCCCAGTCGCCCGACGCTCAGCAACGCGCACGCTTCATAAACTGCATTTACCATGAGCTAGACTCGCTTGCGAAAATCCCTGATAAACTAAGACATATTAACGGCGTTGCGCCTGACGTTTATGACGAGCTTTGGGCTCACTTAACGCTCAAGGCGCTACATGAATTGCGAGAGACAAGCGAGCGGGTCGCCCGTCAGATCATTATCGAGATGATTAACAAGAATATCATCACGCCTCATGCGGCGGCAAAATCGAGCGGTTATAGTCGCACGTCTGTCTACAATTGGCTTAAAGAAGCTGGCAGCAAGGAGTCTGAACCACCGCCACAATAGCAAGCCGGACATCCCAGCATTAGAAAGTAAAGAACACCCCCGGCAAGATGCCAAGGGTGTTTCAATGGTGAATCGGGGTGTCCTAGCATGGCGATGGCTAGGCTTGGTCCGCGTCTTCTTTGAGCCAGTTGTAAATTGATGTGCGGCTGAAGCCCGACACGTCCGCTGCCAGGTGTTTACTGATGACTTTGGCTTGCACCATGTCTATGATGATGCGGCGCATAATGCATCCAGAGCCTGAGTGTACCACCTGGAGTTGCTGGAGCATGAGGACTGTCCATTGCTCAAGTTGGCTAGTCTGTTTGCCCACCTCCTGAACAAGCTGGATACATGTCTGTGCAACAGCCAATTCTTCAAGAGCGGCTTGAATTTCGAGCATCCATGCCTCATCCGCCATTTTTGGAGGATCACTATCATTCACGATGCACCTCCTACGGTTCGGTCCGCCTCGCGGTGCCAATCCCAGTATGCCTCAATAAGAGCCTGGCGGATGTACGCATTGTCTGTCTCCTCTAGCCGAGCTAGGAGTTGTTGACCCTTCTCAATGACGAGCGCGCCATGCCGCTCCCGGAGTTTGCCTTCTTTTAATTGCTGAAGCCTCCTTTGGAGGTCGTCCACGGGCTCGTTAGCTACCATTGTGATGCTTTCTGGCAACGCGTGCGAGTTTTACTATCCACGCCGTTCACCTCCATTGGAGTACTCGGTAAGTGTTCACCAGTGCAGGCGAACGGCATAGGCAGCTCGTGAAGAACTGATCTAGGATATTAAAATAAATGGGAAATGCGGTCAAGTGTGAGCGCGATAGTACGCCAATGCTTGCCTCATTCCGCTCTGACCATTCATTATAGTCATGCGCGGCTTTCATTGGTCGTTCCAGGCTGGCGATACCCTCACTTCCTCCGCGCAATGGGAGCTGGTGTATCGCCGCGTCTGGAAGTACCAGACGGTCAGGCGGTGGAGTAGCTGTGGCACCCGATGAACGTCACCTGCCGCTCACCGACCAGCAGTTCGGCACGGAACGCTACTCGGAAGCGGGGAGCATTGGTGGGACTGGTCCTATCTGCGGAGCCATTTACTCAGACTGGGCCGATACCGGCTGGGAATTGAAGCCACGTATCTGCTGGAAAGCGCCGGGCCATTCTGCGCTGCACGAGGGTCCGGAAATCTCAGCTGATCGGATTACTCAAGCCGCATACCGCAACCGGCAAGACAGTAAGTAACGGCCAGCCAGTCAACAGGCAAGCAAAGGCGGCACCTACCAGGGGTGTCGCCTCATATCTTTTCATTAAGGCAATGCTTGACTTATTATTAAGCTAATTCTTATAATGACGCCACTATAGAAAAAGGTTCTATAGAGTATTTTTCAATCCGCGATCCCGGCGAGGGGAATAAAAATGTCGGTTGCATCCGTCCGGAAGACCGGGCTAAGCGCAGCACGGAAGCTATTCACTCATACCGCCGTAATTATGGCATTGTTGCTCGGCGTGCTGGGTATCTGCTGCACCGGCATACGCCACGATTAACTACGGTTATGGTATCGACGTCAACGAAGCCTGTTACCTGAAGTACGGTGGGCTAAGACAGACAATCGGCGCAAGTACCGATAACTACGCAAATGCTTACTCTTGGTACTGTGAGCGCAAGGTTGGAAACGACAAAGCATTAGGTTTTTCTGCCGGAAAGAGTGGCGTAGAGATGAGCGCCAGCATGAGTAGTTCGACTGAAGTCATTGGTGGCGTGGATATGCAACTGTACTGTAGCAAGTACTACCCTGGTAGTGTCGCCTATGTAAGTAGTGACTACGCTCCCTGGTGGAACGCGTTTAACTGGCGGTGTCTGTAGTACTTGAGAGTGGACGGGGCGATTCCCTCCACTCTCACTATTTTTATCAGAATTATTGGACAAGCTTATGAGCGCAACATTCAAAAGAGTAACCTTGATAGCCTTTATAACTGAAATGGCTATTTGGCTCACTGCGTCTTTTGTATTCTACGAAGGGCAGCTCATGTTTGATGTAGCCGTGGCGATGATCTCTGCAACATTTATTGGAGATAAGTTGGTCAAGAGCTACAACAAGCCCAAATGGCTGGCCGTGGTGTTGTGGCCTATCCTAGTTGTCGCCGGGTTTCAAGCCATAATGTATTGGGCTATATTCATGAATTGGACACTATGGTACATGCCCGCAACGCAGGCCTGGCCTCTTGTTCGAATTTTAGATATGGCAATAATCAGTGTGGCAATTGGCCTCATCGGCATAGTCTGGCAGAAATGGCTGAGGTCAAAAATAACGGAAGTGCAGGTTGATCTCTAACCTAACCGAGCCGCAAGGGCCAGAGGTCCCCAAAACCGCTGTTTTGGCCCTCCGGCTGCAGGAGGGGCATCTCGGTTAGACCGCAGGTCAGCGTAGCTGCAAGGGTCTAACCGGGCGGTTAGATCTGACTGGGGGCCGGTCAGAGGTCGACGGTCGGACGGAGCCGTCGGATGTTGGCGCTCGGGTCGGCGTCGTCCCCGCTGGAGAGTGCAGGATCTAATTGCGCGCGCTTGAGCCCCTTGGCGCTTCGTGGTTCGGCGTCGGCCACATACACCGTCACGGGTTCAATGGGCGGCGTCAGGCCCCGCAGCAGGGCTCCCAGACCTTTGGCGTCTAGCCCGGCGTAGCACTGGCGGCGGGCAGCCAGCGCGCGGGCGATGTCGCCGAGATGCATAGTGCTGGCCGAACCAAAGACCTCCAGGATCTCATCAACGAGATTGACCTCTTCCTTCGTGATCTCTTCGCCGACTGCAAATCCGGTCAGTCGTCCAGCTCGCTCCCTGGCAGCCCGGGCGCGTAGCGCCACTTTGTCGGACTCGACCTTATCGAGCGCGAACACCGTGCGAACGATCTGGCCCGGACCATCCGCCTTGAGGTAGGCAATGCCCTTATCCCGCACGAAGTCAAACATGGTGGCTTGGAGCCCATTGGCGTACGACCCCGGTCCGAGTATTTGGTTGTTCGAGGTGGCGTCATTGACCTTGAAGCACACCCGCACGGAAGCATTGGCTGAGATGCCAGACGGGATGCTTTTAACATCCACTTTTTGCGTGGCAAGGTAGACCATGATGCCAACAGCCGGTCCGCGCCGTACGAGGTCTTCCACGATGCGGATAAGTTCGTCCCGGATGTCCTTGACAGGGTGCTCGAACCAAACCTGGCACTCATCTACCTCGACTAAAATGGGGTGCAAGCCGAGTTCGCGGCGGGAGGCAAGCTCATCGGTGACCTCGCTGCGCGGGCACTGTTCATCTGGGAGTGACCGGATAACTTTGGCTCGTCGCCGTCGCTCCCTATGCAGATGGCGCATGACCACCAGATGGTCAGCAATGTCTTCTTCCTCGTCGCTGTAATAGTGGGCAAACTTCTTGGTGCAGGAGAGATCTCCGGTGCCTTTGAGCTCGAAGATGTACTCCTCGGTCCGCGGGTCCAGCGCGGCCACTAGTGCCAGCTCGCGCAAAAAGTAGGTCTTACCCATGCGCGGGACGGCGCCCACCACACCGGAGGTGGTGGCGATGGTCAGCTCGACCCATTCGCCACGTTGGTCGGTGAACATAGGGACGGGCTTAAAGACGTTCACGCTGCCGTCTTTGAGTAGCGGCCAGGGCTTTTGCTTGGCGCGACCCATATCGACATGGGAGATAAACAACACCAAATGACCCTCATGCCGGTCACCGACCGACGGCCAGACCGTGCCAATCCCGCGTTGGAGCCCGGATGACAATTTTTCGCGCCGAGTCATCACCTCAGTGGCGGTGACACCACGCGGCAAGGTGATGTCGATGACGTATCCCGCCCGAGTGGGTCTCACCGGATACAACAGCTGAATATCCTCTGGCTTGGTCATCTTGGCAATGCCGAGACTGCACAAGGCTTCGCGCACGACGTCAGCCGTCAGCGGCGTATCTTCACCGGGCGGCATGGTGGCCGGCATGATGAGCGGCTTGTCCTGGGGCCGGCCGATGAGCGCTAGAGTAATGACGGCGGCTACGATGAGCAGCCAGGACACCCAGGTTGGTGCCTCCAAGCGCACCATGGCAACTACGACGAGGAAGCCGCCTAAGCCCCAGGCGGCGATTTTGCCGCGCTTGGTCCGCCGCTCGTCGCGGAGTTTCTTTTCCTTGAAGTACTCCTCATGGCTTAGTTCCTGCAAACGGCCGCCATCTAGGTCGAACACCCATTTGGCAAGTCCCGCGATGACGAGCCCCAGTCCGCGCAGGGCAAAGCCCAGCACGCGGATTAGGTTTTCCGGGGCGTGCCACAGGTGCCAGCTGATGGTAAGCGCGGCCCGCTTGCCGACGTCGCGCACCTGGCTGGCGAACTCGGCGCGATCCCTGATCCACGGCGGCGGGAACGGCTTGTGCTCGCCACCTTTGAATGTGGCTGGTTGGTTGTCCAGAGCTTCCCGTTGTGTGGGGATGACCGGCTCTTCCGGGGTACGGGGTACGGCGGTGTCGCCGCCCGTGCCATCATCGCATGGGAATTGGTTGGTGGTCATCGCTCGTGGTCCTTTATTTTCGTCATGACCATGCCGAACCGGTTAGAGCGGCCACCACGCCCACTTTGGTCCGGCTACACTCGTCACAGCGACCCGGGCTGGTCCCCAGCGCCGAGCCGCACCTTTAGGTTCTTTGTGAATTCCTCCTGCGTGTCACCTCAACTTTGGCCGCGATTGGTGGTCGTCCGACAGTTGCCACCACACCGCGTCCAGCGATTGCCTCATCACGAAGTCGAGACTTCGATACACCGTGCACTGCGGCCGCCGCTGCCAAAACCTCCAGCGGCGTGGCGCGGCACAGAACCGGCATTGACCCCGCTTATTTAATTGATGTGTCTTAAGCAACATGACCACGCCCGCCAGCAATCGCACGGCCTGCTCTTCCAATACCGCTGGTGCGACCTGCTGCTTGCTTCGGAGTTGGTCAGCGAGCTCATCCAGTTGTTCTCGGAGCAGTCGATGCCGGGTTTGCCAGACGTTGCTCACGGCTCCCGATACGGTTCTGCGGCACGTCCAGGGAGGAATAGCGGTCTGCTGGCAAGAACCTCACCCTCAATAACCACGCCAGCCGCTGCATTGGCTCGACGCTGCAACCGCTGACCGACTGTAATCAGGCGCTGGGCGTAGTTCTGCTGTTCATCTGCACTGGCACTGTCGTCCATGATGCGCAGGGCAAGCGGCGCCATGTCGGTGCCCAGCCGGGCCAACTCAGCGAGCAGCTCGCGGTCTTCCCGGATCACGACGCATCACCTTCGTCGTCGCCTGCACCAGGTAGTTCAAGGCACGTGAACGCCGCTGCCAACGCCCGCTTGAGCGGCATGGCTGTGCCCGGGCGAACGCTGCGCCCGATACCAAGTTGCTGATGGTCCAGGCCGCCACCAGGCCGTTCGTCGGTAGCGACGTTCAGGTGCTCCACGTGCTCTTGCGCCCGTCTCTGTGGTGTCGTCCTGGGTGGCACCCAAGACCGGGGAGCACCGGACTGGCGGAAGCGGGGGATGTCCCGTGCGGGACCAACACCAGCTCGGCGCTCAACCCGGCCCTGGGGCCGTTGGCGCAAGCTACGCGCTGGGCAGGCCACAACGCTGTACAAACTGTCTAGCGTTGTGGCGGATTGGCGCTGGCAGCCCCATTAGGCTGCTGATGAGAACCGACCAAATCTTGAGAGGCGTTGGGGTATGACCGACCCTGACCACGCGCAGCGTCAGGAGACGGCCGCCGTGGTGCTGTACTGGATGCAGCGACGCGGCTTGACCCGTCAGGTGTTCGCCGACCGCATGGGTAAGTCCCTGAGCTGGGTGGACAAGATTCGGGCCGGTGATCGGCAGCTTGATCGCCTGTCGGTGTTACGGCAGATCGCCAGCGTGCTGGACATTCCGCTGGCCGTGCTCATCGACGCCGAGGAAGCCGAACGCCGACAGACTTGTCCTGATGACCGGGAGATTGATGCCGTTCGGCAGGCCTTGCGTCGCTATGACGCGATTACCAATGTCTTCCGGCCCAACGGGGACGAACTGCCAGAACCGAACCTGGCCAAGCTCGAACAGACCGTGCGCTTCGGCTGGATGGCCTTTCAGGCTGCCAATTACCAAGTCATCGGCCAGCTTCTAGCCGACCTCATCCGCGACGCTCAGGCCGCAGTCTGGCAGCTTGGTGATGATGAGCGCAGGCAGGCGCAAACCTGGCTGGCCTGGACATACCAGCTGACGGCCGCGACGGCGTTCAAGCTCGGTGACGCTCAGCTTGGCTGGGTGGCCGCTGACCGCGGTATCCAGGTGGCCGAACAAACCGGTGATCTAACGCTCATCGGCTCAGCCGCGCGGCGGGTCGCGCACGCGCTCAGCGCGACGCACCAAAGCAATGATGCAGTGCAACTCGTCAAGTCGGCTGCCAATCGACTTGAACCTGACCTGCACGATGCGGATGCTGCATTCCTCTCGGCCTACGGCATGCTGCTTCTTAAGGGCAGTATCGCGGCTGCGCGGCTCGGCCAAGCCGCCGACGTGCGCGACCTCCAGGACGAGGCGCTGACGGTGGCCGCCCGTTTGGAGACCGACCGCAACGAGCATTGGTCGGCCTTTGGAACCACCAACGTCTTGGTGCACCGCGTGTCGGCGCTCGCAGACATGCAAAGTGGCGGCCGGGTCATCGAGGCTGCTGCTGATATCTCTTACGGTGATCTCATGCACCTGCCCCGTGAGCGCCGGGCCAGTCATCTCCTCGATGTCACACGCGGACACCTCCAAGCCGGGCACCGTGACCAGGCCTCAGCCACGCTTTTAGAGGCTGACCAGCTTGCTCCCGAAGAAGTGCGCTGCCGTGACTTGACTAGGCAGATCATTACCGATTTGGTGCGCAGCTACCCGCGTGGCTTATCCCCGATGGTTGGCATCACGAAGCTGGCGCGAACAGTGGGGATAGCGGTGTGAGTGAGCCATCCGACCGGGTGCTCTACATTGTCACCTGTGCGACCCCGGCAGCACGGGACATTGGAAAACTGGTGACTTTGGCCCAGGACTCGGGCTGGCGGCCATTCGTGATCGCTACACCATCGGCATTGCGGTTCATTGACCAACCCGCCCTCGAAGCTCAAACCGGCGCTCCGGTGCGATCTGAGTACAAGGAGCCGGGCTCGCCGGATGTATTGCCACCAGCCGACGCCATAGTTGTCGGCGGTGCGAGCTTCAACACCATCAACAAGTGGGCAGCAGGGATCTCCGACACGCTGGCGCTGGGGCTCCTAACCGAGGGCATTGGGCTGGGGCTGCCTCTTGCGGCCCTGCCGTTCCTCAACGCTGCGCAGGCGGCGCATCCAGCTTTTGGCCGTAGTGTCAAGGAGCTGCGCGAGGCCGGGGTGAAGGTGCTACTTGGACCGGAAGGCTACGAACCGCACGTGCCCCATCAGGGATCGAAGTATCTCTACAGATACCCTTGGCACGCCGTTTTAGCAGCCGTGGAGGTCAGTCGGGCGTAGCTTGCGTGGTTGGGTTCGATCAATTGTCTAGCAATACTTAAGACTTACGTGGCGGTATCACGATCTTCACTTTCAGACTCGTGTATTCTTGAATCAAGGCAAGCAGGTTGCTGCCATCGATGAGTTGGAGCGGCTTGTCATCAGCAAACTTGTGGCAGGCTGGAGCGAACTTTGAGGTTGTGATAAGAATGCCCTTATTCGCGCGTTCGTGATCCATCGCACCGAATAGGTCTCGGACGGCATCGACCTGCACCGTATTCGTCCAGCGCTTTGCCTGAATCACATATTTTCCGCCGACGACATGTTTCTTGTAGTAGGCAATGCAGTCAACGCCACCATCCTTGGATCGCTGCGTGGGATACGCCTCGAAACCCATCGCATTGAATAAATTGGTAATCAGCTGTTCAAAAGCATCTGGGGTTAAGTCAACAAGGTTGGTGTCTTCGTTAAGAGCAGAGATAATGTCTTGCTCTTCGATGAACCGGGGATCATTGACATCGAACTCCACGACCGCCGGTATGGGCACTAACTCAGTTGGAGCAGGCGAGAAGTTCGCTCGAAGGCTTTGCAAGGCCTTGACCGGATTTAGCCGCGAGAAGTCCCGATCAAGGAACTCGTCGCGATCAGCCCGGAGGGAGACTAGTCGAGGCTGGATCGGCCGCCCCGTCGTGGGATCATCATCATTCACGAAGCCGTTGAAGAAAATTGTTTCAATATGCCTGAAAGCATCAACGGTGAATATTTCGTAGAGCGTCCGCAGCGTCACCTGAGCAAGCACCGATTTATAAATCCGGTTTGTCTCGGCCGTGGTTATCAACTTTGGATCGATGGCGTCCCGAGTCTTGACGTACTTCCAGGAGACTTCGGCGGGGATAATGTCGCGCGCTACTGGAAATTCACACTCCATGAGCAGGTCTTTGCGGCTCGGAAGGTACCTCAGCTTAAACTTGACCGAAAAGCCTCGGGGATAGGTGCTTGTCGCTAGCACGTGGCGAACGTAGTCTTCTACCGCGTACTGCTTGCCCGTCCGCGCGTCTGCTGCAAGCTCATCCATGCGGAGATGTTGTTTTTGTACTTCCCTGATGGCCTGTTGATGCCTTTCATCACGGTCCGCAAGCTGCCGTTTCTGCCCTTCGCGCTCTTTTTCAAGATGCCGCCACTCTGCGTGTGCGGCGCTAAACTGCTCCTCTGCTCGTGCTCGTTGTGCCTCGTAGCGACCTCGCCACCCCGGGACCATCCGCGCAAGCGCGCCAGGTTCAAAAGGGAGGAATTCTTCTAAGTTTGGCTCCGGGTGAGGAATATCAAGTTCTCCCGCATCGAACTTCGGCGGAGGCAGCTTTCGGGCATTGAAATCTAGAGCAATGGCTCGGGATACTCCCGTAGCTAGAATGTTATCGAGTTCGGCGAGCCTCCGACTAATTAACTCGTTACGCCGATTGGTCTCGGCCTCGCGCTCTGCCAGGTAGCGCGCCTTGCGCTCACGCTCTTGCTCTCGTTCCCACGCCGTTGGCACCGCACATCTCCCGAGGTTGCAGGCAGGTTTGGACACGAGCGTACGCGATCATCGAAGGATCGCCAAGGTCAGACATGTCTTAGGGTCACGACGACAAGCGGAAGCTTGGCGACACCTCTTAGCTTGTTTATGTCAATGTCTAGGTTTCAGTCAACAATGGTTGACGTGCATTCCAACCGGCTGGCATCTATGGAACCGCCGCTGGCAGATCACATGCAGTGAGTTGACAACCGTCAAAGTGATCGGTTAATTCCAGGACTTGCGATCGGATCTAGTCACAGGCAACTGATATAATCATATGCATGGTAGAGGCTGGTAAAAAATTGGTGCTGACCGAGTGAGGTTTGCGTGAGCCCGCGTCCGGGTGGTGAGGCTGACAAGTTCGGTAATCGCTACGAAGGTAGATGGACGGTCAGACAGCTTCTGTATGTGTTGTTGGGCTGGGCCTACTCGGTAACGGTTGAAGAGGCAGGCCCGATTGGTGAGGGAGTTGAGTTCACGCTTCGGCGAAACAATATCGTCCAAGTTCACCAAGTTAAACGTCAACTCGGAAATGCTAGCGAGTGGTCGCTGCGGGCCCTTGAGAGGGCAGGTCTTCTTCGCGCAGCACACAAGCACGCAGCAGAAGGACGCGAATTTTATTTCATTTCGATTACTCCCGCACCGAAGCTAAATGAACTTAGCGACAGGGCGCGCCGATCCTCTAGTGTGCAAATTCTTCTTAATCACATGCTCACTAATAAGGAGTTGCTGTCCGAGTTTGAATACTTGAGCAAAGATACCGTCTTCGGTTCTGCCGAGAGCGCCTGGAAGACCCTGCAGTACATGCATGTTCAGTGGCCCGACGAACGGGACATCCGGAACGTAAATAACGCATTCGCGGGCCTCCTTATCGACGGTGCATCGCCACAATCAGCAGTCGCTAGTTTGGGGGAATTGATTGATGACAACCTCAATGTGCTGCTTGATGCTGGAACTATTGAAAGGCTTTTGAGCAACTACGGTCTGCGACGCAAGAAAATCATTGGCAGCCCCACACTTGTCGAGGACGTTCGAGCGGTGTCTGAGCGGTGGAAGCAGAGCGTAGAATATCTGCTCCTACAGCCCGTTATTACGCGACATGAAACGACGGATGTATGGGATCGGCTTCGTGGCGACAGCCGGACATTATTTGTAATTGGTGCGGCTGGCGGCGGCAAAAGCGCGGTTTTACATGCGACCGTACAGCAAGCCGAGTCGGCAGGTTGGTCTGTTCTTGCCTTGCGCTTGGATCGTCTTGAGCCATTCACATCGCCAGTTGGGCTCGGCAAACAACTGGACCTAAGTATCTCACCGGTCTCCGCTCTTGCTGGAGTCAGCCTAGACACGCCCTGCTTACTGGTGATTGATCAGTTGGACGCGGTCAGCTTAGCGTCTGGACGAATGCCGACATCCTTTGATGTGGTTGCTAACTTGCTGCGTGAAGCGTCTGGCTTTCCTGATATTCGGGTGCTCCTAGCCTGCCGCAAGTTCGATTTGGATAACGACGAACGTATCCGCGCGTTGGCGAAGACGGATGGCGTGTCGCAGGTTGAAGTCGGGCCATTATCAGATGAGCAGGTTGACGCGGCGGTGCAGGCAATGGGCCTAGATGCCACTGAATTAACTAGAGGACAGCGGAACTTGTTGCGGTCACCGTTTAATCTCGTCCTCCTGCGAAGTATCGCTGACCAGGGCAATGCGCTGACCTTCAGGACGTCAAGGGATTTGTTGGATGCCTACTGGGACCGCAAATTACGGGACTGCTGCCGAGGCCGATCACCGGTCCCAAGATTCAATGAAGTGATCAAGGTAATTGTCAACGCCATGAGCGAACGACAACAGCTCTACGCGCCTATAACGGTCCTCGATCAAGACGATTTAGCAAATGACGCCCGAATATTGGCGTCGGAGCACGTTCTTGTGTGCTATGAGCGCAAGTACACTTTTTTCCATGAAGAGTTCTTCGACTACGCCTTCGCTCGGGGGTGGGTCAACCAACGGCAAACATTGGTTGAGTTTTTATTAGGGGGCGAGCAGGAGCTTTTTCGCAGGGGCCAGGTTCGGCAAGTGCTAAGCCACCTACATGACGACGAGCCGGAGAGGTTTATCCAGGAGGCGGAGGAACTTCTGCTTAATACTGAAATCCGGTTCCATATCAAAGATGTGGTTTTGGCTGTCCTGCGGGCGCTAAATGCGCCGACTGATGCAGAATGGGCAATGGTGGAGCGGGTCATCGAGACGGAGCCTGACTTTGTCGAACGGTTATGGTTGATATTAAGAACGGTGCCATGGTTTGATCGTCTTGACGCGGAAGGGAAAATCGCGCACTGGCTCAACGTTAACGAAGCTAGGCAGAATCGTGCGATGGAGGTGATCATCGGCAGTATTAAAGAGCGGACCGACCGGATAGTAGAACTTATCAGCCCTCATGCAAGTAGATCTTCCAATTATCCAATCTGGTTGCGGTGGGTTGTCCAGCTTGCTGATCTCCACACGAGCCGTTCTTTGGTGAACTTGGTGATTGATGCCATGCGCCGAGGGGAGTATGCCGGACATGAGCACAACTTATGGATGTCAGCGTACAACCTGGCTGACTATGAGCCAATCTGGGCGATTGATTTACTGTCAGCGTATCTCCAGGACCAACCTGGCGCTTTTAACCTTGACAGCGCAGGGCAAGTAACGCTTCTTCAATCGACCGAACATGCGGCTGTTCAGTTGGCCACGAAAGCGGCCGAGAAAGCGCCGCAAGTGTTCTGCAACTTGCTGTTACCTTACTTGCAGAGAGTGATGCAGCTTACCGAATATGAAGGGGAACGATGTCCGCTTCCAGATCGCCAGTTTGCTTATCACGTGAGTGTAAACGGTCAAAATACCTTGGGAGACCTTGGGGATGGGCTGCTGAGCGGTGCCAAGAATGCACTACGTAAAGGAGTAGTCGAAGATCATAACGCAGCAAAGCCGTTTTTGGACTCTTTAGCTGTGGATCACCATCAGACGGCTCAATGGCTACTTTACGAGGGCTTGTCCGAGGCTGGTCACCACTATGCTCAATGGGCCGCAGAATTGTTACTTGAAGGTGATTATCGTCTAGTTGATAACCTAGAGGCTACTGGAAAGCTGCTTGCAACCATCGGCCCCCATCTAAGGTCGGAAACATTCGCCCGGTTGGAGGGAGCAATCCTGGCGCTTCGGGTCCCTTGGGAATCGCCGCCAAAGGGGCGGTGTATGTTCACTCTGCTCGCTGCCCTACCAGAGTCGCGCCTGTCGGAGTTGGCCCAACGCCGCCTCAGTGAGCTACGAAGGGCGTTCAACGCTGAGCGACCACCAGTTCGGCCAACCCTTCGAGGCGGTGCTATGGGGCCGCCAATTTCACCCGAGTCGGCACAAAAGATGACAGACGATAATTGGCTACAAGCAATAGTTAAGTATGACACTGATCGAAGCAATTGGACGACGATGCGAGGAGGTGCTCATCAGCTATCGAGCGTGCTTCAGAGCGCCACTGTCGCAGACCCAGATCGCTTCGCTCGCTTTGCAATGCGGCTAACTCCCGACCATAATCCAGCGTACGCAAGGGCAATCTTGATGGGTCTGGGAAATGCTGAAGGTTCTGGTTTACCGGATGCAAAATTTGACGCTATCCGTCATATTGGGTCACTTGGTCACGGCGAGAATGATCAATGGCTTGCTTGGCCGTTGCGCAACGATCTAGAATCTAGCATACCTGACGATATCATTGACCTGCTTATTGACAGAGCGCTGCATAGCACATCGCCAGTAGAGGATGACTGGCAGCAGAGTAATGTATACAGTCGAAATGTCGTTGAAAGGATTGTATCTTGCGGTATCAATTCCGGGCGCGGTGCGTGCGCTCAGTTTCTTGGCGACGTGCTAGTGCATGATATCGACGGTCATAGAACTAGTCGAGTAGTACCGTGGCTTGATTCATTCGCGCGTGACTCGTCAGTTCCGGTGCGTTCGTGTGTAGCGCACTTGGTTGCAGCGTGCCTCAGACATGCGCCTGCATCGGCCATCGGAGCGTTTAGCTCCCTGGTGCAAGCTGATGACCGTCTACTGGCAACCACTCACGTCACTGACTTAGTCCTCTATATTGGACATACTGATCCCGCGATCGTTGAGCCGGTTATTAGGCGGATGTTAGCCTCGAATTTCGTAGAAGTCCGCAAGGCGGGCGGCGAACTCGCCGCTTTTGCCGGTCTTGAGTGGGGCTTCATTGACCTCTTTGAAGCGGCGCGCACGACTGAGGACGATGCCACAAGAGCAGGCGTGGCGTTCGTTTGCGCGCATCGACTACCGCATACCAGCAATAACACGTTAGCCGGTACCACGTTACAACAGCTAGTCGAAGACCCAAGTGAAGAGGTCCGCAAGAACGCGGCAGAGGTGGCAGGCGCGCTCCGTGGTAAAAAACTTAGGTCATTTAACGGCGTCTTGGGCTCGCTGATCGGTTCACCGTCATTTACGGTGGCGATCGACCAATTATTGATAACGCTTGAACAGGCAACTGATCGGATCGACGGTCTCGTTATAGCTTGCGCTGAACGTTTCATAGATGTTTTTGGGGTTGACATGGGAAACTTGTCAACCAGTGCGGCGGGAAATGCGGACGAGGTAGCAAGACTTGTGCTTCGAGCATATGCGCAGGCGCGAACCAAGCCCGACCGGGCGGCGGTGCTTGATCTTATTGACGGGCTACTCCTCTTTGGCGCTTACGGGGTAGATAAGCTAGTCGAAAGTGTAGAACGAGGGAGCTAATGAGAATTATTGTGACCTATTTGCTCCATTTGTGCGCTCGATTATCCCTTTAGTAGCGATCACTCAATGCTTCGCGGAAATGGTGGCCTAGTTCGAGTATGTGAATAGTGAAAAGTCTGAGTCGGCTTATGGGCGCGGAGCAAGGCTGCCAGGACCGAACATTCAAGCGACGTTGGCCTGTCGAGGGTGGTATAATGATCTTGGTCGTCAGTCAAGATCAGCTAACTTGTCGCGGACGTAGCTGGCGAGCGAGGGGTTCAAGCTGAATCTCGTCACCCCGACCAGGTCAGAGCAGTACTCACTGCTCTTTGGATCCTGCTGACAGCGGGCCGCGACAGCAACGCGCATCATCCCTGACCTTCATCGGTGCTCAGCTGATTGCTAAGCAGATCAAGCCGGGCCGGACGGCCCGGACGCGCCGCCGCTTGCTCCGGCCAGCGCTCGCTCCCGCTTCGCTCCGCGAGCGCGCCGGGCGGCTGGCGCGCGACACGGTAATCCGGTTGTTGATGCTGTTGTGGTTGCGTCCGGGACAGGGAGGCGCGGATTGTGCGGAGCCGCCCCCCAGCGTCCAGCCCGCTCCGCGTCCCGATCCCCCGGCCCCTGCGCAGGTTTACCGTTGAGCATTGATCATTTTGCGGTGTCGTGTGGTTACGTCTGGAGGGGCCGGGGGATCGGGAGTAAACGGCTTGACCCTGGGGCCCCTACGTCTCCTCGGCCGGCTATCGCCGGCAGGCCAGGGGCCTGCCGCAAGTGGCGCGCGCCTCCCTCTCCCTCTTTCAGAGCACACCGCGAATCGATGTCGTATAGATACGCGGGCGCTTGAGCCAGCCGCGTGTAATCGTTTCCAAGATTGCTTCTTGTACTGTAATCATCTCGCCTCGGAAGATATCTATCACTCCTTCGGAGTACGTAGTTTCTACGGCCCCCTAACGGCTGGGTAACCATCGAAGACATCCGTAGTTTGTACGGACCCATCCGACAGCCCGCGAGCACTACAATTAGCAATCTGACACAAATAAGGGAAGATAAGGTGCACAATGACAACACTCGGCGTCGAAACCTTGACAACTTGTAGTTCAGTGACGGTGATCTCGATCGGTGACTTCAATGTTATTGATGCTATCAGTGGCAAACTCGAAGTGATGCTTGTTCACGCCGTCAATGGTGGATACCTTAAACCGGACAATCTAAACCACAATAACCACGGAGGGGAAGCGCGGGCCACCAAAGACCTTGGCAAGGATACAATAGAGAAAAAGGGCCATCTGTGGTATCTTACACCCGCGATTTTTATCGACTACCTGAAAAAAATGACTTACTATATCGAATCTGCCGCCAGCGAGGAAGTTGACGGCCCTGACACTAGCAAGCGCAGGCGCATCAGCTACCACGTGAGTAATCCAACTGGAAATGGGATTCATGTTGGCTGTCTGGATCAGCTTTCCGGTGATTATCAATATAAAGAAAACGGTACGCTAACCCCCCTCAGTCAGTGCTGGACCCTGACACTAACATCGTGCGGGGGCCTAATTTTCGCGCCAGCGATAGATCTGAACCTTATATGGGGAACCATGGACAACTCGTCCAAGATGGGCGTGTGCCCCCGGCCCATCAACAATTGGGGCGGTGGTTTCCAAGGGCCGAATATTATAAATGGTGTCTGGTATCCTAAACGGCATCAGCGCGGAGGAGTAGGCGATTGAAAAACTACCGCTGATCTAGTGGTCAGTTGTTGATGTTGTTGGGATCCGTTTGGCGACAGCGAGCACGGGGTGCGGTAGTCGCGTACCGCCCAGTCCCGCGCCGTCCCTGGCCAAGGGGGATCAGGGAGTGACAATCTCCATGCCGTTCAAGCCCGTCCAGCCCGGGATCATCGGCTGGTGCAGTACGTATTCAATACTCCCTGGTCATTCAAGACTTTCGATCGTCGCGAAAAAGCCTCCTGCGCGCCGCCGTGAGCGACCTGCTGCCGGCCTCGATCGTCGGGCGGAGGAAAAGCCCGTACCCCTCCATCCAGGACCCCGCCTACGGGCAGGCGCTGCACGAGCAGCTGGACAAGCTCGTCGCTGACGGCACTTCCCCAGTGCTGGAGCTCCTTGACGCCCACCGGGTATACGCCCTGCTGGATAGCCTGATTGGCGCGGTCAGTCTTGCCACGCAACGGCGCAACGCCGAACTCGTCCTTACCCTGCATGACTGGATCACTCAGACCGGAGCACGCCTTGACCTGTCGACCTAAGACCGTTCAGACCACCGCGTGGCCGTTGTGAAAAGTATGTGGTGTCGCTGTTGGCTCGCGCCATGGAAACGGTACTTAAAAAGCTAGTTGCATGCGGGGTTAAGGGTGACGAGCGAGTCCAGTCCTGAAAACTCAATTAAGCGGCGGGTCGGCGCCCCAAAAGGTGCGATGATCTCAAGTGGAATGTCTGACTCCTGTAAAAGGGAGACCAAATCGAAAAGCAATTTTATTCCAACGCTATCCATGTAGGTGAGGTTGGTGAGGTCCACCGACACCGCCGTAGGCTGACCGGAAACCGCCGCGTGGATTTGCTCGTCGACGGTTGAGGCGTTCGCTAGATCGATTTCACCGCTAAGGCTGATGTGAACCGACCCATTGTCAGTGCTGGCATCCACCGTTGCGACGGTCATCGGCTTGTCTCCTCGATCAGGTGGCGACGGATGACCACCGTCGTGCCGGCAGGACCGTGATCGATCCGCAGATCATCGGAGCAGTTTCGCATGAACATCGTTCCCCGTCCTCGATTCCTGCCGGGCGGTAACCCCCATTGACCGGTGTCCGCGATGGTAGCGACCACATCCGAAAGCTGTAGCTCTAGATGTACCGTCACAATCCCACCATCAGTTCCGTAAGCATGGTCCACGACGTTGGTGCAGGCCTCGCCTACAGCAATCAGCAGATCAGCGACGGCGCGCGGCTCCGCGCTGACTGCTGACAACCAGCGCCGCATGGCATCACGAATATTCTTTAGTGACCACGGCTGCGCAGGCACCACCAACTCCAGCGGGCTGGCCTCACTGCTGTCCTGTCGGCGCATAAGCAGTAATGCAGCAAGCGACTGGAGTCCTGACAGCTCAATCAACCTGCGCGTGGGTGAATCAAAGGGCACAATTACTTCGAGTGTAACGTGCGATTCCTGCAGGGCGGACGCCAAGTCGAAGAGTAATCTTTTTCCGGCACTGTCGATATAGGTGACATTGGTAAGATCCACCGAAACTCCGGTGGGCTGACCGGAAACCGCCGCGCGAATCTCTTCTTCGATGGCGGCAACATTTGCCCGGTCGATATCACCACTAAGGCTGAGGCGAACTGGTCCGTTTTCGGCGCTGGCGTCTGCCATCGTCACGCTCATCGAGTTGCCTCCTCCGCCAGGCGACGACGAATGACCACCGTGGTGCCGGCAGGGCCATAATCAATACGTACGTCATCTGAGCAATAACGCATAACCAGCATTCCCCGTCCTCGATTGTCGCCGCGCGGCAGTCGCCACCGACCGGCATCCCCGATAGTGGCGACTACGTCTGGCAACTGAAGCTCCACATGCACCGTTACAATGCCAACCTCAGGTCCGTAGGCGTGTTGCACCACATTCGTGCACGCCTCACCGACAGCAATAAGCAAATCGGCGGTCGCGCGGGGTCCTGCGCCGACTGCGGACAGCCAGCAGCGGATGGCATCACGAATACCCTTCAGTGACCGTGGCTGCGCTGGCAACGCTAATTGCAATGGTCCAATCTCAGTGATGCGTTGACGGCGCAACACCAGCATCGCAATGTCATCAGCGGGTGGATCGTCGCCAATAAGTTTGCCCATGATGCTTGCACTGACCAACTCTACTGGTCCAGCCACAACCGTATCACACAAGCGCTTGAGGCCGATATCCAGCGAGGTATCGCGCCGCTCAATCAATCCATCAGTGTAGAAGCACAACAATGCACCTGCCGGCACGTTGATCGTCGTTGATCTGCGTCGTAGTGCAGCGGAAACACCGATCGGAGGATCACCCGGCACATCAATGATGTCCGCAGGCCTCTCAGGAAGGGCAAGCACTGGCGGCAGGTGGCCGGCCGAGGACAGGCGCAACTGC
The DNA here is from genome assembly GCA_021324675.1 of Actinomycetota bacterium. Lineage (GTDB taxonomy): Bacteria > Actinomycetota > Actinomycetes > Mycobacteriales > Pseudonocardiaceae. The sequence goes on along the minus strand of JAJPIR010000363.1, from coordinate 35,985 downwards.
TCAAACGATGGCTCAAAAATCGCCAACTGGACCGTAGCCGTCATCCTTGGCCGATCAAAGTGCCGCACTTGCTGGTCCAGTCTGCTTAAGGCCTCTGCGGGATCGTTGCTGAAAAGTACATGCGCGCGTAGCGCGCTGCGCAGCCGACCCATCTCCTCTGCAGCAACAAATCCGCGCCCCACCACGTCTCCCATCACGACACACAGCCCGCCGGAGGGAAGGACGAACACGTCATACCAGTCGCCACCGACGCCGCCACGCTCGGCGGGAACGTAGCGAGCGGCCATTTCAAGGCCAGCCACCACCGGCAGCCGCCCGGGCAGCAAGCTGCGTTGCAGCATTCTGGATGCGGTTCGCTCGGCTTCAGCCTGTCGAACTTGGATCGCCGACGCGACTCGATCAGCCACAATCTGGAGCAACTGAACGTCATCATCGGTGAACCGACGGGTACCGAGTGTGCCAACATGCAGCACACCTATGATCCTCCCGCTGGTCAGCAGCGGTACTCCGAGCAGCGAACGAATCCCATGCTCCCAAAGAATTGGATTGAGGACCGTGGTGTGATCAACCTGCGGAAGTATCACCGCTTTCTTCTCCGCTGCGACACGACCAGCAAAGCCTCTGCCCAAGGGAATCCGAACCCCTTGGCGGACCTCTGCCTCGATTCCTTTCGCCGCGGTTGCCACCAGGTGCTCCGAAGAGGTATCCAGCAGCAATACGGCGACCGTGTCGACCTTGAGCAGTCCCTGCACTCGCTCCAGCAACTCAGCCAAAAGATCATCAACGCTGAGGTGCGCCAGCGCTGCATCGGTCACCGACTCGATCCGACGCAATCGTTCGTCAGCACCCGGCATATTGGCCAGCTCATCCGGCGTAGACATGATCGGCATAGGGTACGACACGCAGATAGTCGAGCCTCTAGACCTCCCGGTCTCCAAGGTCACGGTCTTAGAATTAAGGACAGCAGACTCGCCTGGCATAAGCCGCCGCGGTTACCACGAAGCGCAACCGGCAAACCGGTCGTTCGGGTAAGTTTTCCGGTTCAAGCCGGACCGGCATGGTTCGGGCCGAAGCCGTGGCTTCTGCCCTCCCCACGATGATCTGGCGGCTTGCCGGCAGCACGGTACGTAGACCGCTCGTACTTCGGTGCCTCCAGACGTACGCGTGCAGGTGTGGACATGGCCGGACGTCCGCGCACCGCTGCCGGGAGTGAGGGATCCCATCGCTAACCCACCGCTCTCTCACTTCAATCGTCGATCTTGAATTTGTTTTGATCGCAGCCGGTTTAGGTGCGTGATACCCACGGTTACTGCGTTCGGCAACAACTCGTTCATATCACTGGCTTGCCTGATCGTCGCAAGCGGTAACGGTGATTCTGATATGACGTTCTTGGGGCGTGGCTCATGCTTAAAACACGCTAGGTTCATCGGCGAGATACAGAGCGTCTAAGCCCTTCGTGTAACGTTGGGAAAGCAGACCCAGTCGGCCTAACAACACCTCACCCGAAACGCCCAGCGGCTCGTTACCGACCGTGCCTGCAATGCATAGCGACTCCGCCATTCGCCGGTCCCGGTGATGCGGCCGTGTGGTGGGCGGTGTCTGGTGTTATCGCAAACGGGCGTTCATGGTATTGATAGAGGTAACCTACCGTGATAATCGGTGGGTACCACTAGGGCTGGGGTATATCATGCGAGAAGCAATCATTGGTTGTCTTACCGCTACGGCCGTACTCGGCGGGGTGCTTCTTGGCGGCACCGCAGTGGCCGCCGCCAACACAACAACCACGACGACCCCAATACACATGCAGGGCTGCCCGCTGGGGTACGTAGAGCTGCCAATGCTTCACACCTGCATGCCTACCGGGGGCGGAGGGTGACATTTCGCCGGTAAAGCTGGTGGATTTGATCGGTCCACGTCTCGGCAACCAGCAGCACGAACAGGCCGTCAAATTATTCGTTCTTGACAATCCGGTGCGAATGGATCGCCATTTAAGGCGCGTCCCGTTCCCGTTAAGGTCACGCCCGGTGCCGATGATGGAGCCGGGCGTGGTCGCCGCACCTACCCGGTTATCCGTCCAGCGTCTCCGTGGACGAGGTGTCTCTCGTGGCTGGTGCGGCTCCCGAAGAAAATTGCGGTCAAGACGTCGGGGCTGGGCGATACAATCATCAGGCGACGCTTCGAGACGTGCACCAATACCACCATCACTGCCATTTGTGGCAGCCGGTGCCGACCGGCCGGAAAGGTGCGAGTATCAACAATTGCTGTAGAATAGTGGTATGCAGCAGTGCTGCGATAGCCCGGGCGACAGTACCGAAATTAGCAGACATCGGTTCATTTTCTTATGGCGCGGGCGATCCGACCGCCGCCGGGGTCCTATTCAAGGCACCGTGATCACGGGGCAGCATGCGTGGCGAGCTAACCACGCGGGCACCGATCCGGTCATGCGGTGCAGCCAGTGCCTTGGCGCACCGAGAACGATCGCATCGGCTTGCGTTTCACCGGCCAGCGCAGCGAGCTGCCGCGCGGCATCGCCCATACGGTGGACAAATTGCACGGCTAAGCCCGCGGGATCGATGGTCTCGACAAGTTCGGCGCGCAGCCAGGCCAGCAGTTCGGCGGGGTCCTCAGCGGGCAACGGCCATCCATAGTCGAGTGCATAACAGGCAGGGGTTGGGCGGACATGGGCCAGCAGCAATACCCGATCCATCCGGCGGGCCATGCCGGCGGCGTAGGCAAGCGCATGTCGGCTGGGTGCGGATCCGTCATACCCCACGAGAATTGGACGAGTGGTCCCTTCAGTGGCAACCGGGTCGGACGAGCGCGCAGCAGGGATTGGCTCGTGCATTTCCCATCTCCGACACGATGGTGATGGACCTTCAAACTCCGCCATATTACTGGGTGCATAAGCGTTGCGGAACCGGTTCGCTACTCCATGCACACTGGCGGCTGACGGCGCCCCTGCCAGATGAGCTGGATGCAGGAGAGCTACCCGATCCCCAGCTTCCAGCGACCTCGGGTGCGTCATTAACGACAGTCGTTGCCTCATTAACAGGACGCCCGCAGCAGTGCAGGGCAGGGCTCGCCTAGACTCGGTCACACCTTCTGTCCGGCGGCCGTGGCTCAGCCGGCGTGTACCCAATTCTTCGGCCGAGGAGTACTCCGTGAAGAGCACTGTCGAACAGCTCAGCCCGACGCGGGTGAAGATCAACGTCGAGGTGCCGTTCGACGAGCTGAAGCCCGACTTCGATCGTGCCTACAAGAAGATTGCCCAGCAGGTGAACATCCCTGGATTCCGGCGGGGCAAGGCACCGGCGCGGATTCTAGAGCAGCGTTTGGGCCGCGGTGCGGTACTCGAAGAGGTCATCAGCGGAGCAGTACCGGCGAAGTACGCGGAGATCGTCTCCTCGGGCGACGTCCACCCTCTCGGCCGTCCGGAGATTGAGGTTACGAAGATCGAGGACGGCGACCGGCTCGCATTCACCGCTGAGGTTGATGTCCGGCCGCACATTGAGATGCCGGCCTTCACCGAGCTGGCGGTCTCCGTTGACGATGTCCAAGTCACCGACGCCGAGGTGGACGAGCAGCTCGATGGTCTACGGTCCCGCTTCGGCACGCTACGCACGGTAGAGCGTCCCGCGCAGCAGAACGACTTCGTGCTGCTCGACCTTAGCGCCACCGTCGGCGGCGAGGAGATACCCGAGCTGGCGACCACCGATTTGTCCTACCAGATCGGCTCTGGGGAACTTTTCGAAGGCATCGATGACGCGCTAATCGGCGCCACGGAGGGCGAGCAGCGCACCGTCACCACCACCTTGGCCACCGGTGAACACGCCGGGCAGCCGGCTGAGGTGACGGCAACAATCAGATCAATCAAAGAGCGAGAATTGCCCGCGGCGGACGACGAGTTCGCCCAGCTCGCGAGCGAGTTCGACACCATCGACGAACTTCGGGGGGACCTGCGCACCCGGCTTGAGCGGGTCAAATCGATCCAGCAGGGTGCGCAAGCCAGAGACAAGGTGCTCAAGGCGTTGCTGGACGCCACCGAGGTGGCCCTGCCGGAGGCGATCGTCGATGCCGAGTACGAGTCACGTAGGCACGACGCCCTACATACCTTCGACCACGATGAGCAGCGCCTTGGTCGCTGGCTAGAGCAACAAGGCCACACCCCGGAGGAGTTCGACGCCGACCTGCGCAAGAGCGCTCAGGAGACGGTCAAGGCGCAATTGTTACTCGACGCGATCGCCGATGCTGAAGAGCTCTCCGTCACTGACAGTGAGCTCAGCGAGCGCATCGTGTATCAAGCGCATCGCCGGGGCCTTAGTCCCAATGATTACGCCCAGCAGGCTCACCAGTCCGGCGAGCTGGGCGCCATGTATGCCGACGTCCGCCGTGGCAAGGCGCTGGCCACCGTGGTGCACCAGGCCACCGTCACAGACGCCTCCGGCAACGCTCTCGACGTTGAGGCCCTGCTCGACGCGGCGACCCAGCGTTAGACGGTACGGCGCCGCCAAGACGCCAGATCGGACGCCGGCGTAACGCTCTGAGCGAACCTCGGGCGCGCCAGGAAGTAGTCGGTACCCACTTTTCGTTAGGGTCGGCAGTGTTCCCAGCGTCTTGGAGTTCGGATCGAGCGGGCGAGCCGGACCTCACCGCAACCGGTGGACCTGATGACAGAAGGCAGGCAAACGTGACTTCCCACCTCATCGCCGCGGCGGTGCCGATGCGGGACGCCCCCGCGATGCGGGCCGCCACGGCCGGCCTCAACCTGACCGATTCCGTCTACGAGCGACTGCTGCGCGAGCGCATCATCGTGCTCGGTTCTCAGGTCGAGGAGAACATCGCGAACCAGATCTGCGCCCAGCTGTTGCTGCTGTCGGCCGAAGATCCCGACCAGGACATCCGGCTCTACATCAACTCGCCGGGCGGCTCGGTGACCGCGGGCATGGCGATCTACGACACCATGCAGCTGATCGAACCGGATGTGGCGACTTACGCGATGGGATTGGCCGCGTCCATGGGGCAATTCCTGCTCTCTGCCGGTACGCGCGGTAAGCGCTACGCCCTGCCGCACGCCCGGATCCTCATGCACCAGCCGTCGGCAGGCGTGTCCGGCACCGCGGCCGACATCGCTATCCAGGCCGACATGCTGACCAAACACAAGCGAGAGATGGCAGAGCTTATCGCCGAGCAGACTGGCCAATCCGTAGAACGGATCATCGCCGATTCGGATCGGGATCGTTGGTTCACCGCGGAAGAGGCCCGCGAGTACGGCTTTGTCGACCGAGTCCTGACCCGCCCTAACTCGCTGCCGGACGCGGACCGCTGAGCCCGAGGAGCCCCGATGAACTACGATCACATGCCGCAGTCCAGGTACGTCCTGCCCTCATTCATCGAGCGCACCAGCTACGGGATCAAGGAATCCAACCCGTATAACAAGCTGTTCGAAGAACGCATCATCTTCCTCGGTGAGCAGATCAACAACACCTCCGCCAACGACACCATGGCGCAGTTGCTGGTGCTGGAATCGAGCGACCCTGACCGCCTCATCACGATGTACATCAACTCGCCGGGCGGGTCGTTCACCGCGATGACGGCCATCTACGACACGATGCAGTTCGTCCGGCCGGAGATCCAGACCGTCTGCCTGGGCCAAGCAGCCTCTGCGGCTGCAGTCCTGCTCGCGGCGGGCACTCCCGGCAAGCGGCTGGCCGTTCCCAACGCGCAGATCATCATCCACCAGCCGGCTACCGAAGGTGTGTACGGGCAAGTGTCGGACTTGGAGATCCAGGCTGCCGAGATCCAGCGGATGCGCCGCCTGCTGGAATCCACTCTGGCCAAGCACACCGGTCAAACTGTGGAGCGCATCCGTTCCGACATCGACCGGGACAAGATTTTGACCTCTACCGAGGCCAAGGAATACGGGATCATCGACGAGATCACCCAGGTTCGGAAGCTCACCGCAGCGCGATGATGACCGTGCGTACCGCGACACGCCGAACGAGCAGCGCAGCCGCGCCGCGCGGTCAATATCCGAGAAGCTAGTCCTCCCACACGACGGGGTCGGACGGGTAACGTCGAGCACACGCAGCCAGGCGCGCTGCACATCACGCGCCGGGAAGGACGAGAGGCCAGCGCCCATGGCACGGATCGGTGACGGCGGCGACCTGTTGAAGTGTTCCTTCTGCGGGAAGAGTCAGAAGCAGGTCAAGAAGCTGATCGCTGGGCCCGGCGTGTACATCTGTGACGAGTGCATCGATCTGTGCAACGAGATCATCGAAGAAGAGCTCGTCGACACCGGTGATGTCAAGCTCGACGAACTGCCCAAGCCCAGCGAGATCCACGACTTTCTCGATGCGTACGTCATCGGCCAAGACGATGCGAAACGCACGCTTTCAGTTGCGGTTTATAACCATTACAAACGTATTCAGGCCGGTGAGAAGGGGCGCGACGACGACATCGAGCTGGCCAAGTCCAACATTTTGATGTTGGGTCCAACCGGGTGCGGCAAGACGTACCTGGCGCAGACCTTGGCTAAGTTGCTCAACGTTCCTTTTGCCATCGCGGATGCTACTGCGCTCACCGAGGCCGGCTATGTTGGCGAGGACGTCGAGAACATCCTGCTCAAACTGATCCAGGCAGCCGACTACGATGTCAAGCGGGCCGAGACCGGCATCATCTACATCGATGAGGTTGACAAGATCGCCCGGAAATCTGAGAACCCGTCGATCACCCGGGATGTCTCCGGGGAGGGTGTCCAGCAGGCACTCCTGAAGATCCTCGAGGGCACTACCGCAAGCGTCCCGCCGCAGGGTGGCCGTAAGCACCCGCATCAGGAGTTCATTCAGATCGATACGACGAATGTCCTGTTTATTGTGGCTGGCGCATTCGCTGGGCTAGACAAGATCATCGAGGACAGAGTCGGGAAGCGAGGGCTGGGCTTCGGTGCTGAGCTGCGGTCCAAAACCGAGATCGATACTTCAGACGTGTTCGCCGACGTAATGCCGGAGGATCTGATCAAGTTTGGGCTGATCCCGGAATTCATCGGGCGGCTTCCGGTGATCGCCAGCGTTACGAACCTGGACAAAAACTCGCTGGTGCAGATCCTCACCGAGCCGCGCAATGCACTGTCAAAGCAGTATTGCAAGTTGTTCGAGATGGATGGCGTCGAGCTGGAATTTACCAGTACTGCTCTTGAAGCGATCGCTGATCAGGCGATCCTGCGCGGCACCGGCGCGCGCGGTCTACGCGCCATCATGGAAGAGGTGCTGCTGCCCGTGATGTATGACATCCCCAGCCGCACTGACGTGGCGAAGGTGGTCATCACCGAGCAAACCGTGCGGGAAAACGTCAACCCCACCATCGTGACCCGCCAACCCACCCGCCGCGAACGCCGCGAGAAGTCCGCCTAATCGCCTCGGTTGGGAGCTCTTCAACTACGGCCAACCCCATGCGTCGCCGCTGCTAACCGCTACCAACCTGCGCGCGCCCGCCGGGATCCGGGTTGTCCGACGGAAGCAGGGCGAGCAGGCCCTCTAGTGTGGTAGGTGATGACTCAGCCGTCGGTTCGTCACGAGAATGCCGCGCTGGCCGGACTTCGGGCAGTAGAGGCTGACCTGAACCGGCGTTGGCCCGAAAGCCAGATCGAGCCGTCACTGACCCGGATCGCAGCGCTCGTCGATCTGCTTGGCTCGCCGCAGAGCGGTTACCCGGTGCTGCATATCGCCGGCACGAACGGCAAGACCTCGGTCGCTCGGATGCTCGATGCCCTGCTATCCCGGGTGGGTCTTCGGGTCGGCCGTTACACCAGCCCGCACCTGCAGCAGCCCACTGAGCGGATCGCCGTGGATGGGGCGCCGATCAGCCCAGAGCGCTACGTCGAGGCCTATCACGACATCAAGCCGTACGTGGGGATGGTCGATGCTCGCTCCACGGTGCCCATGAGCAAATTCGAGGTAATGACCGGGATGGCGTTCGCTGCCTTTGCCGACGCACCGGTGGATGTCGCGGTTGTCGAGGTCGGTATGGGCGGCAGCTGGGATGCCACCAATGTCGCCGACGCGGCCGTAGCCGCGATCACGCCTATCGCGGTGGACCACGTCAACTACCTAGGTAGCGACATCGCGGGAATCGCGGCAGAGAAAGCAGGGATTATCAAGCCCGGTTCGGTCGCGGTGCTTGCACCTCAGCTACCGGAAGTTGCCGAGATAATCGCTGCCCGCAGCGCCGAGGTTGAGGCGACCCTGGCACGGGACGGCGTCGAGTTCGGTGTACTGCAGCGCGACATCGCCGTGGGCGGACAGCAGCTGAAGCTGCAAGGCTTCGGCGGTGTGTACAGCGAGATCTTCCTTTCTCTGCACGGCGTGCACCAAGCTCGCAACGCGGCGCTGGCGTTGGCCGCTGCCGAGGCATTCTTCGGCGCGGGTGGCCACCGCAGTCTGGACGTTGAGGTGGTACGTGACGCCTTCGCCACGGTGTCTGTCCCCGGGCGGCTCGAGCGGGTCCGTACCGCGCCCTCGGTGTTCCTCGACGCTGCGCACAACCCACACGGCGCTCGCGCGTTGGCGCTCGCGTTGCGCGAAGAGTTCGCCTTTCGCAGATTGGTCGCGGTGATGGGAGTGATGCATGACAAGGACGCGGGCGGCATTCTGGCTGAACTGGAACCAGTAGTGGACGACGTCGTGCTAACCAGCGTTGGCTCGCCGCGCGCGATGGACGTCGGTGACCTCGCTGCGGCTGCCCGCGAAGTATTCGATGACTCGCGGGTGGTGACCCAGCCCAAGTTGCCGGACGCGATCGACGAGGCCATCGCGTTGGCTACGGACGCCGATGCGGATTCCGATCAGGTATCTGGAGCCGGTGTCGTCATTACCGGCTCGGTGGCGATGGTCGGCCGGGCGCGCACGCTGTTCGGTCTTGATCCGCAGTGACTGACCAGCCGGTTCAGCGTGATCCATGGCGCGGGTTGCGCGGCATCTTCGCTGGCGTGCTGGTGATGGAGGCGATCGTGGTCGGGCTCGCCCTCCTTGTCGTCGGCCGGCTCGGCAGCGGGCTAGGCGGGCCAGCTGGCTGGTACACCGCCGGACTGGCGCTCGCGATGGTCGTTGCGGCATGTGTGCAACGGCGCCCGTGGGGCCTGGGACTGGCCCTCGCGCTGCAGTTGGCCATGGTTGCTGGCTGGTTTGCTCACCCCGCACTGGGTGGCCTGGGGTTGCTGTTCGTCATGGTGTGGGGCTACCTGCTCTATGTCCGCTCGGCAGTGTCCCGACGGGTTTCGAGCACGCACTAGCAGGGGCAGTAAAACCGCGCGCCTGGCCACCAGCGGGCCCGCGTCGGTCCCCGGTCGCTAAGCTCCTCGGCGTCGCAATCCCTGCTGTCGCCCTGAGGAGAAACGAGCCGCCGTGAGTGAGCGCACGCTGGTCCTGGTCAAGCCCGACGGTGTCAGCCGTGGTCTGGTCGGTGAAGTGATCTCCAGGATCGAACGCAAGGGCCTCACGCTGGTCGCCTTGGAACTGCGCATGGTCGGCCGCGAGCTGGCCGAGCAGCATTACGCCGAGCACGCTGACAAGCCTTTCTTCGGCTCACTGCTGGAGTTCATCACCTCTGCTCCGGTGGTGGCCGCTGTGGTGGAGGGTGAGCGGGCGGTGGCAGCGTTCCGGCAGCTGGCCGGTGGAACGGATCCGGTGGACAAAGCTGTCCCGGGTTCAATACGGGGTGACTTCGCGCTGGAGACCCAGTCGAACCTGGTGCACGGATCAGATTCGGTCGACTCCGCCAAGCGGGAAATCGCGCTGTGGTTCCCTGAGCTGTAGTAGCGATGCTGTAGCACCGGCAACCGTTCGTAAAACGCGCAGGGATTGTCGGAGGCGCCAGGTAGCGTCGGAAATCGTGTCCGACTCCCTCGTGCAAGCCCGCGGGCTCCGCAAGCGCTTCGGCGAGTTCGAGGCGGTCCGAGGCATCGACATCGATGTCCGGGCGGGCGAGGTGTTCGGCTTCCTTGGGCCTAACGGCGCGGGCAAGTCCTCCACCATGCGCATGATCGCCTGCGTGTCCCCGCGTAGTGACGGTGAGCTGCAGGTCCTGGGAATGGACCCGGATGTTGACGGTCCGCAGATCCGGGCTCGCCTGGGGGTGGTGCCCCAGCAAGACAACCTTGACGTCGAGCTTTCGGTACGGGACAACCTGCATGTCTACGGCCGCTACTTCGGCATGTCCCGGGCTGCGGTCCGGGTCAAAGCCACCGAACTACTCGACTTTGTGCAACTCACCGACCGGGCTGACGACCCGGTTGAGCAGTTGTCCGGTGGCATGAAACGACGGCTTACCATCGCCCGGTCGCTGGTCAACGATCCAGAGCTGATGCTGCTCGACGAGCCGACCACAGGGCTGGATCCGCAAGCTCGTCATCTGCTTTGGGACCGGCTGTTCCGGCTCAAGCAACACGGCGCCACACTGATCATCACTACCCACTACATGGATGAGGCCGAGCAGCTTTGCGACCGACTGGTCGTGATGGACGGTGGGCTGATCGTCGCGGAGGGCTCGCCGCAGGAGCTGATCACCCGTTATTCCACGCGTGAGGTGCTTGAGTTGCGGTTTCCGCCAGGTGCTGAGGCAAGCTGGCCGGAGACGTTGAGGGACCTGGCCGACCGGGTGGAGCAGCTTCCTGATCGGCTGCTGCTGTACGCGGCTGATGGTGAGGCAGTGCTGGCCGCAGCACACCGGCGCGGAGTCCAGCCAACATCCACTCTGGTCCGGCGATCCACTCTGGAGGATGTATTCCTGCGGCTCACTGGCCGATCACTGGTGCACTGATGACTGGCGAATCGATGATGCTTCCTGACCGAAAGCCCGTGCTGGCTGGGTGGGCAGCCGTGTTCCGAGTCGTGGAGGGGCTGTGGACCTGGTATAGCCGCAACTGGCGGGCCACGGTCGTCTCCAGTGTGTTGCAGCCGCTGCTGATGTTGGTGGCTTTCGGCATCGGCTTCGGTAGCCTGATCGCCACCAGCACTCGGGCGGCACAAGCGACCGGCGGTGTGCCTTACCTCGTGTACCTCGCACCTGCGCTGCTTGCGGTCAGCGCGGTCCAGACGGCGGCATTCGAGTCGAGCTACCCGATCCTGTCGTCGTTTAAGTGGCGGCGTACCTACGAGGGCATCACGGCGACTCCGATTACCCCCGGGCAGTTAGCCGTTGGGCAGCTGACGTGGATCGCGCTGCGGCTGATCATGTCTGGTGGCGCCTACCTGCTGGTGATCATGTTGTTCGGTGTGGTTCGCGGGCCTGGTGTGCTTGCCGCATGGGGGTTCGCCGTGTTGTGCGGCATGGCGTTCAGTGCTCCGCTGGTGGCTTTCTCCGCGGCTCAAGAGCAGGAAGGCGGTGCATTCACAGCCATCTTCCGGTTTGTTGTGCTGCCCATGACGCTGTTCTCCGGGACCTTCTTTCCGATCTCCCAGCTACCCAGGGTGGTCCAGCCACTGGCCTGGATTAGCCCGTTGTGGCATGGCACTGAGCTGGCTCGTGGCGCCGTGCTAGGTACGTTGCAGCCAGTGGCGGCAGCGAGCCATCTCGGCTACCTGGTGGTGTTGCTGATGGTCGGCGTGCAGCTGACCCGCTGGCAATTTGGCGTCAGGTTGACGCGGTGAGTGCACTGCGGGAACTGTCCCGGGAGTTCGACGCCCGCCGGGCAGGGCTGCTGGTGCGAGTGTTACCGCCAGGTCTGTACGCTGGCCGCGCCCGGATGCTGGTCATGCGTTCGGCACTGGCGTCCCGAAGCGTCTGGTTGGCCATCGTGTCGGGATTTTTCGAGCCGTTGTTCTATCTCATAGCGATGGGACAGGGGCTGGGCAGCCTCGTCGGTACCGTCTCTGGACCATCTGGGCAACAACTGAGCTATGCGGCGTTCATCGCGCCGGGGCTGCTGGCCACGTCAGCGATGAACGGCGCGATATACGACTCGACATTCAGTTTCTTCATCAAGCTGAAGTACGCCAAACTTTATGACGCGATGCTGGCAACTCCACTAGGACCGGTGGATATCGCACTCGGCGAGATCGGCTGGGCGTTGCTTCGCGGCGGCATGTACTCGGCAGGCTTTCTCGGTGTCATGCTCACCATTGGGCTGATCTCGTCGCCGTGGGCATTGCTGGCATTACCCGCAGCGCTTTTCGTGGCGTCCGCATTCGCTTCGATCGGGATCGCGGCGACCTCGTTCATGCGCTCCTGGCAGGACTTCGACCTGGTGCAGCTCGCCGTCGTGCCGATGTTCTTGTTCTCCGCGACCTTCTTTCCTTTGTCGGTGTATCCGTCGGCGGTGCAGTGGCTGGTACAAGCGTTCCCGCTCTACCACGCGGTATCCCTGATACGCAGTCTCACCACCGGAGTCGCCGGCTGGTCCGCGCTTGGGCACGTGACCTACTTCGTGGTCATGGCCACGGTGGGCTTCATGGTGGCTTCCCGCCGCCTGACGACCCTCCTTCTCCGGTAGGTCGCTCTTCAAGTACCACCAACCCGGCGTTGCGGCGCTCCTCACTGCCGCCAACCTGGACGCTTACTGTGCCCTGTTGTCCACACGGGTAGGGACTATCCACAGATTTGGCGATGCGCGGTTGCCGCGGAGACCCCGAGCGCCCAGGGTGGCGCTCATGCATGAGTGGTGGACGTCCTTGCTGGAACCCGACGGCCTATTGCTGCGTGAGAAGGCACTCACCGCAGTCGACCCTGATGACGTGTTGACGGCATTGCGGTCCGGCCGACTGCGGCGGATCCAGCGCGGAATCTACTTGCCTCGACGGATCGAGGCAGTACCGCTCGTGCTCGCAAGGGCAGCGCTGATCAGTTCAGGAGTGCCTGATGCAGTGCCCAGCCACCAGACGGCAGCACGGGTGCATCAGATCGCGGTACCGGAGGACCACTGCATAGCGCATGTGACGGTGACGCGGGACGAACGCCGCCGCAATCGCCCTGACCTGCGCTTCTATACGCGATCGATCAGGTGCGGGGAGGTCGAGACACACGATGGTGTACCCGTGACGACCGTTGCGCGCACGCTAGCCGATCTGGCGACAAGCCTAGAACGGACGCGCGCGGTATGGGCGCTGGATGACGCCCTACGCCGACGGTTCTGCGCGAAGGCAGACATCCTTGCCGTGATCGAGCGTTGGCGCGGCGGATCCGGCTGCGTATCAGCCCGCGACCGGCTGGACGAGGCCGACGGGATGGCGGAATCGATCTTGGAGACGGCCGGCCGCTTGGTCTTGCGGGACCGGGGAGTGCCGTTACCCATCCCGCAACATGAACTGCGGGCGCCAGATGGCACCCTGGTGGCTCGGCTCGATGGGGCTTATATACGCGAGAAGGTGGCCTTGGAGTTCGATGGAATGGACTCGCATGGACTTCCCGAAGCCGTCTTCCGCGACCGTTGGCGCCAGAATGGTTTGCCGGAACTGGGTTGGACGGTGCTTCGCTTCACCTGGTGGGACGTGATGCGCGACCCCGACCAGGTCGCTGCCATTGTGCAACGCACCTTGCGCCGGCGAGCGTCCTGACCACTGCATCGGCGAGGTTGGTAGCTGTTAGAGGCGCTGCCGGGCCGGGTTGGCGGTACTTGAAGAGCGGCCAACTACGCTGGGCGGTATGTCAGGCACGTCGGTGTTCGAGCAGCTTGAGCTCTTGCTGCCCCGGGTCTCCAAGCCGGTGCAGTACATCGGAGGCGAGCTCAATGCCACGGTGAAGGACTGGGACACCGCAGCGATCCGCTGGGCGCTGATGTACCCGGATGCCTATGAGGTGGGGCTTCCCAACCAGGGCATCATGATCCTGTACGAGGTGCTCAACGAGCAGCACGACGTGCTGGCCGAACGGACCTACGCGGTGTGGCCGGATCTCGAGAAGCTGATGCGTGAACATCGGGTGCCGCAATTCACCGTGGATTCCCACCGGCCAGTGGGCGAGTTCGACTTACTCGGGGTGTCCTTCGCCACCGAACTTGGTTACACCAACCTGCTCACCGCATTGGACCTAGCTGGGATCCCGCTGCACGCGGCGCAGCGCACCAATGGCCATCCGATCGTCATCGCCGGGGGCCATGCCGCCTTCAATCCCGAGCCGATCGCGGACTTCATCGACGCCGCAGTACTGGGCGATGGCGAAGAAGCCGTGCTAGAGATCACTGACGCCGTCCGCGAGTGGAAGGCGCAGGGACAGCCGGGCGGGCGCACCGAACTGCTAACCAGGTTGGGTGAAATTGACGGTGTCTACCTGCCGGGCGCCTACGACGTCAGTTACCTGCCCGACGGCCGGATCGCCGGGATCGTGCGTAATACCGAGCGAGTTGCCCACCGGGTGGCCAAACGCACGACCATGGACCTTGACGAGTGGCCTTACCCCAAGCAGCCGCTGGTGCCGATCGCCGAAATCGTGCACGAACGGATGAGCGTGGAGATCTTCCGGGGCTGCACGCGCGGTTGCCGGTTCTGCCAGGCCGGGATGATCACCCGTCCAGTGCGGGAACGGTCGATCGAGGGCATCGGCGAGATGGTGGAGCAAGGCCTCAAGGCCAGCGGGTTCAGCGAAGTAGGGTTGCTTTCGCTGTCCAGCGCGGACCACTCGGAGATCCGGGAGATCACCAAGGGATTGGCTGACCGTTACGAGGGCACCGGGACTGGGCTGAGCCTGCCGTCAACCCGGGTGGATGCCTTCAACATCGACCTCGCCAATGAAATCTCCCGTAACGGTCGTCGATCCGGGCTGACGTTCGCGCCTGAGGGCGGCTCCGAACGGATCCGCCGCGTGATCAACAAGATGGTGTCCGAAGAGGACCTCATCCGCACCGTCGCCACCGCATTCGGCGCGGGCTGGCGGCAGGTGAAGCTGTACTTCATGTGCGGGCTGCCCACCGAAACCGACGACGACGTGTTGCAGATCGCCCACATGGCGCATCGGGTGATCCGGGCCGGGCGGGAAGTGACCGGGAGCAAGGACATCCGGTGCACGATCTCGATCGGCGCTTTCGTGCCCAAGCCGCACACGCCGTTCCAATGGGCTGGTCAAGAAGATCCCGATATCGTAGACAGCCGGCTGCGGAAGCTTCGCGTAGAGATCAACAGCGATCGCCGGATCGGCCGGAACGTGGGTATGCGCTACCACGACGGCAAACCGGCGCTGATCGAGGGGCTGCTGTCTCGCGGGGACCGGCGGGTCGGTCGGGTCATCGAGCGGGTGTGGCGCGACGGGGGCCGGTTCGACGGCTGGAGCGAACACTTCAGTTACGACCGCTGGGTGACGGCGTGTGCCGCTGAACTCGCCGCCCTAGGCGTGTCGTTGGAGTGGTTCACCACCCGGGAACGCGACCGGGACGAGGTGTTGCCCTGGGATCACCTGGACTCTGGGCTGGACAAAGATTGGCTGTGGGACGACTGGCAGGACGCGCTCAGCGGCCGTGAGCAGGACGACTGCCGGTGGACCCCGTGCTTTGACTGCGGTGTCTGCCCATCGATGGGCACCGACATCCAGGTCGGACCTAGTGGCCGACAACTGTTACCGATCAGTCCTGCCGGGCGTTGACTGCTTTGAGCGCATCCACCAGGCCGGCACCGTAGAACCCGTTGTCGATGCCGCCGGTGCACGCCGCCGACGGATCGTCGTGGTGACCCGGGCATGGTAGGGGGTCGGCTTGCTGGCGCAGCAACCTTGCTAGTTCTTGGGGGCTGGCCTCGGGCTGGGCGGAGGCGAGCAGGGCAGCCACCCCGGACACATGCGGTGTGGCCATCGAGGTACCGCACGCATAGCCATACCCACCGGGAACCGCAGACAGCACGCACCCGCCGGCATTTGGTGCCGCGAGCTGTGCGCGGTCCCCACCAGGAGCCGTCACGGCAATCACGTTCCGCCCGTAGGAGCTGTACTCGGACTTGATGCTCCGTGCTCCTACCGCTGAGACAGCAACTACACCGGGCAGCTCCGCGGGCAGCACGCTGCAATGACCATCCACCGGTCGGGGTCGGGGGTTGGGGACATTGTCGGGGCTGCGAACGTCTTGCCGTGGGTTGGCCAGGTTCATCCCCTCGTTACCGGCAGCGGCGACGCTGAGCACTCCGTGGGCAGTGGCGTAGTCCACCGCTCGTTGCACAGCCGCGTACGCCACCGCCTGGCCAGGCACGTTGGAGCAGGTCAACAGCCACGGGTCCAGCGAATAACTGTTATTGGCGATGCGCATGTGTTCCCGCGCTGCCCACATGAAGCCACAGACGGCGTACTCGGGATAGATGAAGCCGTCGTCATCCACCACTTTCACCGAGGCCAACCGGACTCCGGGCGCTACTCCGGTGATGCCGTGGCCGTCGTCAGCTGCTGCGATGATGCCGGCCACATGGGTGCCGTGCGGGGACGTACTCGGACTCCATGCTGCTGGGGATTGATCCGGTTTGCCGGACAGGCAGCCAGCAGACCGAGCCGGATCAACCGCGGCGGCGAGATCGGGATGGGTCGAGTCCACTCCTGAGTCCAGCACCCCGACTAGCACTTCCCGGCGCCCGGGATTGATCGACCTGGCTTGTGGTGCGTGGATCATGTCCATATCCCACTGCTCGCCTGACCGGTCGGCAGCCAGCTGTTGCGCCGCCGCCGGTAGGCGGGCGGCCGTGGACGGCACTGCCGGGCTGCTCAGTTCGGCACGCCCAGGGTTGCCGACGGTCTCGGCTTGCGCGCTGTAAGCGCGAGCCATTCCGAACCGGGCGGCGAATCGTGGCTCGGCGGAGATCGCGATGCCCACTGCGATCTGGGGGTAGTAGGCGATGCTGGTGCCGCACGCGGAGCCGACCGCTTGCTGCGCGAACTGCTCGGACGTCCCGGCATCGAACAGCACCACATACCGCAGCAGCCGGCCAGTCGACGCGCACTGCGACGCATGGCCAACTGCCGACGAAGGCAGAACCACCAGCACAAACACGGTTGCGACGAGCGCGGCAACCCGCGAGAGGCGGAACAACACCCGTAACCTCCGGGTGGACGGGGCGTTCGCCCGCGAAAAGGTCGCCGTGGACCTTAATGAGTCCCGCCGCCCGGCACGCGTGGGGGTCGTGAGTGGCATCTGGGGGTTGCTAGCCCATCCGAAGTGCTTGCCCATCCGAAGTGCTAACCCATCCGATGTGCTAGCCCATCCGAAGTGCTAGAACACTGTTACTCAGTCACGGGGAGCTTGATGAAGATCCGATTGCGTTACGCCAAGCGGGGTAAGCTGCGATTCGCGTCGCATCGTGATGTCGCGAGAACTTTCGAGCGGGCGCTGCGGCGAGCCGGGCTGCCGATGGCGTACTCGCAGGGGTACAGCCCACACCCCAGGGTGTCGTGGGCTGGTGCAGCGCCCACCGGGGCGGCCAGCGAGGCGGAATACCTCGAGATCCAACTCGTTGAACAGGTTGATCCTGCGGTGGTTTGCGCGAAGCTCAATGCGGCCTTGCCAGAGGGGTTGGCAATCATCGAGGGCGTGCCAGCCGGTCCCGGTGGCCTTGCCGAGCGGATGACGGCCAGCGCTTGGCGCATCGAGATCCGTGGGGTAACCGCGCAGCAGCTACGGCAGGCGGCGCAAGTGCTGCTCGCGGCACCGGAAGTGCTCGTTGAGCGCGTCACCAAGGACGGTCGGCGGTCGATCGACGCACGGGCCGCCATCGTGTCCTTGAACGTCGAAGATTGTCCGACCGTCCCGCCTGTGCCCGATCAGCTCAACCAGTGTGGGATACTCATTGCGGTCGTACGACAGGTCAGCCCTGCGGTACGACCCGACGATGTGCTGAGCGCGCTCGGTGCCGTCGCCGGACTTCCGTCGTCGGTGCTCGCGAAAGCGATCCGGACTAGGCAAGGCTGGCTTGACGACGACGGGGGTCTCGTCGATCCGCTCATGGCGGACCGGGTAGCCGCCCGGACAGCCTTGATGGAGTCTGGTGATGAGCCGGATCGGCACGACGTCGCAGACATACCGGTGGACCGCTGAAAGACCGCGGAGCTGCCGGTGACAGACAGGATTTGCCGCCGCCGAACTCGGGGGCGGATGACGCACAGGGCCCCTGCGCGGCCGCGTCCCGGTATACGGGACGCGCCCGGGGGCTGGAGGAGTTGAATGGCGAACACGACAGCGCCCGCCGGAGACATCGGCGGGCGGACAGGCGCACCCGCAACCACCATGTCCGACGGGGCTGATCTTGCGGCCACATTGCCTGAGAAGTTGCGGGTGCATGCGCTGGCGAAGCTTCTGGCGGTAAGTAGCAAAGACGTCATGGCGGCCTTGGGCGAACTCGGTGTCGCTGTCCGCAGTGCGCAGTCCAGCATCGACCGGGAAACAGCCGTGCGGGCGATGCAGATGTTGCTACCGGAGCCTGAGCCGGAGCCCACGGAGATCGACGAGGTGGGCCAGCAGGGTGCACCGGAGACGCCCGTACCGCCGACCTTGCATCCGGTTCGGCCACCGATCTTCAATGCGGCGGCGCCGGTTTTCCTCCCACCATCTCCCCAGCCGGCGGCGGTCAAGGAATTTGACCTCGACGGCGATGCCGAGGAGGACTCCGGCCCCGACGAAACCGTGGCCGATGATGCAGAAACCGATGGCAGTACCCGGCGGCGCCGGCGGCGCGGACGGCGCGGACGTGGCCGAGGTAAGGCGGCCGGTGGGGACGTTGACGACGGCTCCAGCGAGCAGCGTCCGAGCAGCGAAGAGGACGACGGCGACACCACCGATGAGCACGATGACGATGATGTGACCGCGGAGGGCGCGGGTGAGGCATCCGGGGAGGGCACTGCGCGGCGGCGTCGCCGTCGCAGGCGCCGGCGGGATGGCACTGATGAGGACCCCCTCATCAGTGAGGACGATCCACCCGACACCGTCGTGCACGTGCGGGACAGCAGGACTGCCCCGCTGGTCGATGACGAAGTGCAGTCCATCCGTGGTTCCACCCGGTTGGAAGCCAAGCGGCAGCGTCGGCGTGACGGTAGGGAAGCAGGCAGGCGCCGCGTCGCCATCCTGTCCGAATCAGAGTTCCTGGCCCGGCGCGAAGCCGTCGAGCGAACCATGGTGGTGCGCGAGCGCCCCGACCGCACCCAGATCGCGGTGCTTGAGGACGACATCCTCGTGGAGCACTTCGTTACCACATCCGGCTCCGGCTCACTGGTCGGCAACGTCTACCTCGGCAGAGTGCAGAACGTGTTGCCATCCATGGAGGCCGCATTTGTCGACATCGGCCGCGGCCGAAACGCGGTGCTCTACGCGGGTGAGGTGGACTGGGACGCCGCGGGGCTGGAAGGCAAGGCGAGGCGCATCGAGCAAGCGCTGTCCAGCGGCGACTGTGTTGTGGTGCAGGTCACGAAAGATCCGGTGGGCCACAAGGGAGCTCGGCTCACCACTCAGGTCAGCCTGCCCGGCCGGTTCCTGGTGTATGTCCCAGGTGGCCGAGCCACCGGAATCAGCCGCAAATTACCCGACACGGAACGCAAGCGCCTCAAGGAAGTGCTCAAGCGCATCGTTCCCGAGGATGCGGGCGTGATCATCCGGACTGCGTCCGAGGGGGTCAGCGAGGAGGAGTTAGCCCGAGACGTCCGCAGGCTGCAGGCTCAGTGGGACGTCATCCTCAGCAAGGCAGGGGCTTCCCCGGACGGTTCCGCCGGATCGGCAAGTGGCAACTCTGGAAGTAGAGCCACGGCACCCGAACTGCTCTACGAAGAACCCGATCTGCTGGTCAAGGTGGTTCGCGACCTGTTCACCGAGGACTTCCGTGAGCTGGTGGTTCAAGGTGAGGACGCGTGGGACACCGTTGAGGGTTACGTCCGCCACGTTGCCCCTGATCTCATGCCGAGAGTGCGCAAGCACACCGGTGTCGAAGATGTGTTCTCCGAGTACCGGATCGACGAGCAGATCACCAAGGCGCTCGATCGCAAGGTGTGGCTGCCCTCCGGCGGTTACCTGATCATCGACCGTACCGAGGCGATGACCGTCATCGACGTCAACACCGGCAAGTTCACTGGTTCTGGCGGCAACCTGGAAGAGACCGTCACCCGGAACAACCTCGAAGCTGCCGAGGAGATCATCCGGCAGCTCCGGCTCCGGGACATCGGCGGGATCATCGTCATCGACTTCATCGACATGGTGCTCGAGTCGAACCGGGACCTGGTGCTACGCCGGTTGACCGAATGCCTGGGCCGGGACCGCACTCGCCATCAGGTCGCCGAAGTGACCTCGCTGGGTTTGGTGCAGATGACCCGCAAGAAGGTCGGAACAGGGTTGCTGGAGGCGTATTCCAGTATCTGTGAGCACTGCAAGGGGCGCGGCGTGCTGGTGTCTGCCGAGCCGGTGAGCGCCCGGAGCCAGCCAGTTCCTGCTGGCCCGGCACCGTCGGGCTCCAGAGAGCCTGGCAACGTCAACGGTCGCCGGTCCCGGTCTCGCGGACGCGGGTCGTCCGGAGCCTCCGCGGCATCGGACCACGTGATGGCGCCAGATCCGGGTGCGGGGGAGGTCTCGTCCGCCCCGGCATTGACCGGAGCTTCCCACTCCGGCGCAGAGCAGGACGGTGCCGGCCCGGCAGCATCCCCGGCTCCGGAGCCTCCAGCGCCACCGTCTAGCGACGCACCGAGCGTGCCTGCACAGCTGGCACCGCGCACGGTGACGCGCCGCCGGCGGACCGCTTCCCGGCCCGCCGGGCCGC
The DNA here is from genome assembly GCA_021324675.1 of Actinomycetota bacterium. Lineage (GTDB taxonomy): Bacteria > Actinomycetota > Actinomycetes > Mycobacteriales > Pseudonocardiaceae. Next base: position 15,301 of record JAJPIR010000363.1, on the reverse strand, counting down.
CCGCCCCTGAATTGGGTGACAATGTCGATGGATCCTCACCAGCGATCCACGGGACCACACGCGAGGTGAGCACCCCAGTTTGACCCGGCCGGATGGTGGGTCGTACCCTCGTGGGCGCGGCCCGCCAGCTCGGCGGGCCGAGGTCTGTGAGCACAACTCATCCCGTTGCGCGCCAGCAGTCTCAGCCTTGATCAGTCCACTGCCAGTCGAACAGCCAGGAGTACCACCCGATGTACGCGATCATGAAGACCGGCGGCAAGCAGTACAAGGTGGCCGTCGGTGATGTCGTCGAGGTGGAAAGGCTTCCTGGCGAGCCCGGGACTGAGGTCAGCTTGCCTGCCGTGCTGCTGGTCGACGGTTCCACGGTCACCGCCGACGCGGCTGCCCTCGGCGCGGCCTCGATCCGGGGCAGGGTCGTTGCTCAGGTTAAGGGACCCAAGATCCGTATCCACAAGTTCAAGAACAAGACCGGTTACCACAAACGTCAGGGCCACCGCCAGCAGCTGACGCGTGTTGAGGTCACCGGTATCGATCGCTGACGGTTGGCCGTTGGAAGAGTTGAATAAATCACTGACGAGGGTGTGAGCGGCAATGGCACACAAGAAGGGAGCATCCAGCTCCCGCAATGGACGCGACTCCAACGCTCAACGGCTTGGCGTGAAACGTTTCGGCGGACAGACGGTCAACGCAGGAGAGATCCTCATCCGGCAGCGTGGCACCAAATTCCACCCCGGCTTGCATGTCGGTCGTGGGGGCGATGACACCCTGTTCGCTCTCGAGACGGGTTCAGTGCAGTTCACTACCAAGCGCGGGCGCAAGATGGTCAACATCGTTCCAGCCGAGGCCTGATCCCGGCCCGACATCACGCAGCCCGACGAGGGGCGAGGCCGGCCAAACCGGCCCGCCCCTCGTCGGCGTTGCAGCGGGCAATCGATAGTGAATTGAGAGAATGCAGACGTGTCCCGCTTTGTGGATCGGGTGCAGATATGCGTCGCGGCCGGCGACGGCGGTCACGGCTGCACGTCGGTGCACCGGGAGAAGTTCATGCCGCTCGGCGGCCCGGATGGCGGTAATGGGGGGCGCGGCGGTGATGTGGTCCTGGTCGTGGATCCCGGCGTGCATACCTTGCTTGACTTCCACTACCGCCCGGTAGCAAAAGCCTCCAGTGGAAAGCCCGGCCAGGGCGGCAATCGCAATGGCGCCGAGGGTGAGGACCGGCTACTGCGGGTGCCCGACGGCACCGTGGTGCTCACCTCGGACGGTGAGGTACTGGCTGACCTGGTCGGCGAGGGGACCCGGTTCGTCGCTGCGGCGGGCGGCAGGGGCGGGTTGGGTAATGCGGCGCTGGTGTCCAGGGCCCGCAAGGCGCCAGGCTTCGCTTTGCTCGGCGAGCCCGGCGAGCGCCGCGAGTTGGTGCTGGAGTTGAAGTCGGTAGCCGATGTGGCGCTTATCGGTTTTCCGTCGGCGGGTAAGTCGTCTCTGGTGTCGGTGCTCTCCGCAGCCCGTCCCAAGATTGCTGACTACCCGTTCACGACCTTGGTGCCCAATCTTGGCGTGGTGACGGCTGGGGACACAGTGTTCACCGTGGCCGACGTCCCCGGCCTGATTCCAGGTGCCAGCCAGGGCAAGGGGCTCGGGCTGGAGTTCTTGCGGCACATCGAACGCTGCGCTGTGCTGGCGCACGTGGTGGATTGCGCAACGGTCGAGCCCGGACGGGATCCACTATCCGATGTGGACGCCGTGGAAAGGGAACTCGCCGCCTATACCCCCACGCTGGGCGGCGAGCTGGCGTCCCGCCCGCGGTTGGTCGTGCTCAACAAGATCGACGTCCCGGATGCCCGGGACCTGGCCGAGATGGTTCGCCCTGAATTCGTCGCTCGAGGATTGCCTGTGTATTGCGTGTCCACGGTGACCACCGAGGGGCTGCGGGAGCTGCGCTTCGCGCTCGGCGCAGCGGTGCGTCGGCACCGGGACTCGCTGCCCCCCGCCGAACCGCCCCGAGTGCTGGTGAGGCCCGCAGCAGTCGACGAATCCAGTTTCGACGTCACCGTTGACCCCGACCGCCCCGGCGGGTTTCTTGTCAGTGGTGCGCGACCGCAGCGGTGGGTGCGGCAGACCAACTTCGACAACGCCGAGGCCGTGGGTTACCTGGCCGACCGGCTAGCCCGGCTGGGTGTCGAGGATGCGCTGGCTGATGCGGGTGCCCGGCCGGGTTGCCCGGTCACTATCGGGGGGGTCACCTTCGACTGGGAACCTGCCACGCCAGCTGGAGCGGCGGCCGTTCGGTTGGGTGGGCGGGGCACGGACTGGCGGTTGGATCGCGACGAGCGCACCAGCGCGGCGCAACGTAAAGCAGCGCGGCGGGCTCGGCGGGAGCCCGCCAGCGATGATGAGGTCGAGCCGATGTGAGCCCGACCCGGCAGGCCGTAGTGCAGGCCCGGTACCTGGTGGCCAAAATCGGCTCATCGTCGCTCACCACCGCAGCTGGCGGACTGGACCGGGCCAGGCTCGATGCACTAGTGGACGCATTCGCCGCCCGGGTCGCGGCTGGGACCCACCTGGTTGTGGTGTCCTCGGGCGCTATCGCCGCCGGGCTTGCACCGTTGGGCCTGCGCGGCCGGCCCCGGGATCTGGCCACCCAACAGGCCGCCGCCAGCGTCGGGCAGCTGGTGCTGGGCCATGCCTATACCGAGTCCTGGGCGCGGTATGAGCGCACCGTCGGGCAGGTGTTGCTCACCTCGGACGATCTGGTGCGCCGCGCGCACTACCGCAACGCGCAGCGCACGTTTTCGCGGTTACGTGGCCTCGGGGTTGTGCCGGTGGTCAATGAGAACGACACGGTGGTCACCGACGAGATCCGGTTCGGCGACAACGATCGGCTGGCCGCCCTGGTGGCGCACCTGGTCGGGGCCGATGCGTTGGTGTTGCTGTCGGATGTTGACGGGCTCTACGACAGCGATCCTCGGCTTGGCGGGGCGCGCCTGATCACAGAGGTGGCCGGACCGGCTGATCTGTGCGGTGTGCAGGTCGGCACCGGCGGGACACTGGGCACCGGGGGAATGGTGTCCAAGCTCGATGCTGCGACGCTGGCCTCGCATGCTGGGGTGCCGGTGCTACTGGCCGCAGCGGCTCAGGTCGGGCGAGCGCTGGGACAAGCCGATGTCGGTACGGCTTTCGCACCCACGGGTCCGCGACTATCGGCGCGCCGTTTCTGGTTGCGTCACGCAGCAGGTGCGGCTGGCCGGCTCCGGCTTGACGACGGTGCGGTGAGCGCGGTGGTGCATCGCCGACGCTCCCTGCTCGCCGCTGGTATCACCGGCGTTGAGGGCGACTTCGAGGCCGGTGACGTGGTCGAACTGATCGACGGGCACGGGGTTGTGGTCGCGCGCGGGATGGTCGGCTTCGACGCTGTTGAGCTGCCCGAGCTGATTGGTCGCTCTACCCGCGATCTGCCCCCAGAGCTGCGTCGCGAAGTCGTCCACGCCGACGACCTGGTCCCGGTCTAACCCCTTGTGCGACACACCAGGCGCTACACCGCGACACACCAGGCATGAGGAGGGATATGCGGGAGGTAGGCTGAGGCATCGTGCAATCGCGAGTGGATTCCGACGCAAGAGCACCTGATGTTGAGGTCGATGTTGTCGCTGAATGCGCAAGGCGGGCCCAGCGTGCGGCGCCCACCTTGGCGACAGCCTCTGACGGGGCAATCAACGCAGCGTTAGGCGCCATGGCGCAGCGCCTGACCGCCTCGGCTGCCGAGGTGCTTGCCGCCAACGCCGCGGACATCGCGGCCGCCGAGCAGTCCGGGATGACTCAAGCGCTGATCGATCGGCTGCGCCTGGGCGAGCCACGGCTGATCGACATGGCTGGCCAGCTCACTCTCCTCGCGCGAGTACCGTTCCCACCGCGGGATCGGGTGCTCGAAGACCGGCCAGACGGGTTGCGGCTCATCGAGCGCCGCCGACCCGTCGGCGTGATAGGCGCTACCTTCGAGGCCCGCCCGAATGTCACCGTAGATGTTGCCTCGCAACTGGTGAAATCTCGCAATGCCGGGGTGCTGCGCACCGGATCAGCGGCATTGCGATCCGCGCTCGCGCTTGCCGAGCACGTGATCGGGCCGGCACTCGCCGAGGCAGGGTTGGACCCCGCGGCCATCCAACTGATTCCGGATCCCCGCCGGGACAGCGCCGTTGCTCTGGTCCAGCAACCTGAGCTGATCCCGCTGGTGATCGTGAGAGGTAGTGGGCAGACCACCCGGATGCTCACCGCCGAGGGAGCCCGTCACGGAGTGCGTGTACTAGCCCATGCCGACGGCGGGGGAGTGCTGTACATCGACTCGGCCGCAGAGCCTGAACTCGCGGTTGAGCTGCTGATAGCCGGTTTGGACCGGCTGGGTGTCTGCAACCGGGTCAACCTCTTGTTAGTCGCCGACAACACGCCAGATGAGTTATATGACACGCTGGTTGCGGCTGTCCGGCAGCGGGGGATCGAGCTGTCATTGCCACCCCACCACCACCCACTCGGGCACGAATGGGCGCTGGATACGGGGCGGGAGGCGACGCTGACCGTGAGCCGGGTGACCGGCGCGCAGCACGCAGCCCACTTGGCCAACCAGGAGACGTCTGGACTGGCTGCGACGATCGTCACCACAGATGAGTCGGCTGCTCGCCAGTTCCTGGACAACTACACCGGCACCGGAGCGTTCTGGAATGCCAGCACGCGGCTGCTCGACGGCTTCAAACTACGGCGCGTTCCCGAGACGGGAATCAACGTTGACCGCGTGCCTGGGCCGCGCGGGCCAGTGACATTCGACGATTTGTACCTGCGGCAGTTCGTCGTCATCCCACAGGACTGGTCTTCCGGATGAGATCGACATAACCGGCGATGGCCAGCGCAGCCAGTGTCCAGACCACAGCCTGTAGCAACCAGGTGACGACGGTGAAGGTTTGGCCGACGGGACTGGTGGTGTCAAAGTCGCAACGGTCGCCGATAGCCACTGGCGCCAACGGCAGGCTGCGGTCGATGCCTACCCCGATCTGTTCCACCGTGGAGCACGGGGTGTTCGGATCTCGGGCCAGGCTGGTGTGCGCGGTGACGAAGCGGTCCGGACCGATCGGGGTATGTCCAGCGCCAACACCTAGCCCTGCTGCGATCAGCAGTACCAGCAGCAAAGCAAGAACCGCACGGCTACTGCGGTAACCGTATCCCGCAAGCGCGCCCCACAGCCGGTGGGCGATCTTGCGCAGCAGGCCACCAAGTTCGCCTCGGTGGTAGCGATCCTTCTGCTGTGCGATCAGCACTTCCCGCGCGGTGGATTCCTGGCCACTGGCTCGCAGCGCGGTAACCAGTTGCTGGTAGGGCTGGGGCTGGTAATCACGCGTGTGGTGCGTGATCAGGTGCAGCCACTCCTGCCAGTCGACGCCATGAAGCGATGTGTAGGTCAGCCCGGACATCGTCAGCCGATGCGTCACCACGTCACAGCTCTTGGCGCTGCCGTGCGGGCAGATTACGTGGGCTGGCAAGAATAGGTGCTTGGCCGCGGCGTCCTCTAAGTCAAGGGTGGGGCCGGCCGGATTGGTCAGTGTGGCGTGGCTGAAGTTGAGCTGGCCGCTTACCCGAGCATCAGCAAGCCGCACAGCGGCATCAGGACAATGCCCGGTAGCGATGAGATCCTCGGCGAACATGTCGCTGTCGACCCGGAGATGGTCGCCGATAAGGGCACGCCCGGCTTGATTGGTCAGCTTGGCGTTGCTGAGGTTGAGCTGGCCGCCAACGTGGGCGTCTGCCAGCCGTACAGCAGCGTCTGGGCAGTGCCCGGTGGCAAGGAATCCCTCGGCGAACATGTCGCTGTCGACCCGGAGATGGTCGCCGATAAGTGCTGGTCCGGAGGGATTGGTCAGTTCGGCGCCGTCGAGATTGAGCTGGCCGCTGATGTGTGCGTCCGGCAGCCGCAGCACACTGTCTTCGCCGTGTCCGTTGCCGGTGAAGCCGTCGAGAAAGACTCCACCGGACACGTCCAGGTGATCTCCGATCAGTGCTGGACCTGCAGGGTTGATCAATGTTGCGCCGTCCAGGTTGAGCTGGCCGCTGATGTGGGCACCGGGCAGCCGCACCGCGCCGCGCTCGTAATGCCCAGTCGCAGTGAACCCTTCGGCAAGCACCAGGCCGCCCGCCACGTGCAGCCCATCAGCGATAAGTGCGGGTCCAGCCTGGTTAGTCAGTTCGGCCCCATTGAAATTAAGCTGGCCCGCAATGCGTGCGCCCGGCAACCGCACCGCACCAAGCTCGCCCGCTCCGGTAGCAATGAATCCCCCGCCGAAGATGTCACCATCGACGTGTAGCCCATCGCCAATAAGAGCGGGGCCCGACTCGTTATTCAGCCGTGCCCCATTGAGATTGAGCTGGCCTTTGATGTGGGCACCGAGCAGGCGTACTGCTCCGTAGCCGTCCTCCCCGACAGCGGTGAATCCGTCGCCAAGCAGTACGTCGCCGTCGACTTGGAGACCGTCGCCGTCTAGAACTGGCAGGTACGAACCCGCCAACGTTAACCACGGCAAGCGGGCACTGACCAGAAGCACGGTGTGCTCGAAATAACAATTCCGTAGTTCGATTCCTACGGTCGCCGGAACGTGGGTAAGATTCAGCGTTCCGGTGATCCGAGCACCGTGCAACCGCACACCTAATGGATCAAGAGGCTCGCCGCTTCGGCCCAGCACTAGCTCTCGCAGTAGCTCGGCCCGGACGTTGTATCTCGGGTCGTCCGCAGCAGCCAGCTGCTCGACGGTGAGCTTGCTGCACTCGACCACGCAGCCAGATCCCAAAGCATCAATAAGCGCAAGCTCTCTGGACGAGGTCTCGCTGAGACTTCTGCTCGCCACGACCCTCCCCGCCGTTGGTTGCCCACACCCAGCGCTGAAGTCGCCGGTTCACTTCAACCCACTGGGCCTTCAGCTTATCTCCGCTGGAGCCGCGCGCGAACGACTCGCCTAGGCTGCGCCCATGTCCGGCCGGCGACTCGGGGTCATGGGAGGCACCTTTGACCCGATCCATCATGGTCATCTGGTAGCCGCCAGCGAGGTGCAGGCACGTTTCGGGCTAGATCAGGTCGTGTTTGTGCCGACCGGAATCCCGTGGCAGAAAGATGAGCGCGAGGTCAGCCCGGCCGAAGACCGTTATCTCATGACGGTTATCGCCACTGCTTCCAACCCGCGGTTCTCCACCAGCCGGGTGGATATCGACCGTCGCGGTCCGACGTTCACTGTCGATACCCTGACCGATCTGCGTGCCCAATTTCCACACCAGGAGATGTACTTCATCACAGGTGCTGATGCGTTGGCGCAGATTCTGTCCTGGAAGCGGGTCGATGAGTTGTTCGAGCTCGCGCACCTGGTGGGTGTGACGCGCCCTGGATTTCATCTCGACGATACGCACCTGCCTGACCGGGTTGTAAGCCTGGTTGAGGTTCCTGCAATGGCGATTTCCTCAACTGATTGCCGGCAACGGGTCAAGCGCGGCCAGCCTGTCTGGTACCTGGTACCAGACGGCGTGGTCCAGTACATCAACAAACGCGGTCTCTATCGAGAAATATGCTTCTGACGAACTATAAAGGCGTCGTCGGCGCCCCAGGCGGAAAAAGGTGCGCCCTCACTGCGAGCCCGGGGTGCGGATGGTGACGGGTCCCACGGCGATGCCCGCCACGACGGGTACTCCGGCCCGAGGTTTGCAGGGTCAATTGTGAATTGCACGGTTTGCGATGACCGCCGGTTTGGTACCGACGCTGCCGCTGATCGGGTCCTGGCATCGGGTGGATATCGATCTCTGCAACGCCGAGTTCAGGCGCGCATCGTGCCGGTTACCGACCCCTGCGGAGTCTTTGCCCTGATCGGCCGACCGCGTCGATCCCACCAGCGACTTGGCAGCCGCGTGGGCCCAGGTCGATGATCCCTACGACGACAACCTGCCGTACAAAGGGTAGTGAGTGACGGCTGTTGGGCGCTGTCCTGCGGCCAGCGCCGCGGCTCCGTTGTGCTCGATATTCGCGCCGTCGGGGTATGTGTCGGCGAACTCAAAAGGGGAGGTTTGCTGCCGCGATGCGAGAAACATGCTGATCGAATGGCTCGGCTATCGCCGTCACAGCTCGATCAGCGATGCCGTGCCGATCAATGCCAAACCTGGCGCTTCCCGGGTGTATCCGGACATCCAACGCCCTAGCAGTAGTACTTCAGCGCGTCCTGTTCGCTTCGAGCCATCCTGAGGTAGGCTTGCCTCAGCGCTCCTTGAGAATGGGTGGCTGCTGCCAGCAACTGTTTGATGGCATTCTGCGCATGCAGACACTGGGAGCTTGGTGCCGCGGCCAGCGTTGGTGCCGCAGGTGTGATCATGAGGCTGGCGACGATTGCGGTGGCGGACAGCATCCGGACCATGGGGAACCTCTTTACGGGGGTTGCGGATTGGTGCTTGCTACTTATCGCCGCAGATAACCTCGACGTTATCGGGGTAGGGGATGTTGAGCACCTCGATTTTATTAAACGGCTGATCGAAGAAGTCCGGTAGTCCTCGGGCGAGGAATCAGGTCCAACATGATGACCCAGCCTTCAGCCAGGTTCGGGGATGGCCCGCGGCCGCGCTGGATGGCGACCAGTATTGTCGCGTTTCATCACAGACTTGGGGACGTCCTAGGACTGTTCGCTCCGGATTTTTTAGCGTCCAGTTGGCCGTATCTTTCCCTAGTTGGTCAACGTCTTTGTTTGCCCGCGAAGTTGGTGCCTTCGACGTGTGAGCGCGGACCACTGGACCATACGCGGCAATCGACGGCGCAGAGGTGAACCACATCAAGGGTGTCGGTGCTCCAGGAGTGCCGGGGTTGGCGAGCAGGAAGCATCTCCCGGTCGTCACCTCGGGTATCCGAGACCAGCATGCTCATCCCCAAGATCCAGAACTTACGCTGAAGCGGTGACGGCCTGGGCCTCCTGATGCCAGGCGCTTCACGAGGTGTTTCCCTGCGACTAAGCGCCATCCGCGACTAAGTGCCATCGACCCGCTGGTAACCCGTACCCTCATCTGTGGCCGGTGCGCAGCGCTGGGACGGCGCGCTAGGCGGCGCCTGTTGCGGATGCCGGGAAGAAGGAGTGATGTGTCAGCCTCTGAACATGCGCGAGCTCTTGCACTGACCGCGGCCAATGCTGCGGCAGGTAAGAAGGCGCACGACATCACCTTGCTGGACGTATCGGAGCAGCTGGTGATCACGGACTGTTTCGTGATCGCCTCAGCACCCAACGAGCGCCAGGTTCAGGCCATTGTGGATGCGGTGGAGGAGCGGATGGCGGCTGCGGGCAGCAAGCCGGTGCGCCGTGAAGGGGCCCGTGAGGGGCGCTGGGTGTTGCTGGATTTCGTTGACGTTGTCGTGCACGTGCAGCACACCGACGAACGTTCCTTTTATGGTCTGGAACGGCTATGGAGAGATTGCCCGACCATTCCGTTCGATGTCAGCGCCGACGAGGTGGACGAGTCGGAGTGACCCTGCGGCAGCTCGTGCTCTGGCGGCATGGTGAGACTGATTTCAACGCAGAGCGGCGCATTCAAGGCCAGCTCGACTCGAAGTTGACCGCCAACGGACTCAGCCAGGCCCACCGGGCGGCCCGTTGGCTTGCAGAGCTGGAACCGGCGGTTTTGATGACCTCCGATCTGTCGCGGGCGGGGGATACCGCTGCCGTGCTGGCTGCCGAGACCGGCATTCCGTTACGAGTCGACAAGCGGTTACGGGAAACCAATTGCGGGGAGTGGCAGGGCCTGACCGACGCTGAGGTAGAGGCCCTCTACCCGGGGGGTTTGCAGACATGGCGGGGCAATCCACAATGGGCGCCGCCGGGTGGCGAGAGCCGGGTGGAGGTGGCCACTCGTGCTGCGCACGTAGTCGCCGAACTCGATGCGGACATATCAGGCAGCGCGGTGCTGTGCACCCACGGTGGGCTGATCGCCGGTTTGACTCCCCTGCTGCTTGGCGTACCAGTGTCAGGCTGGATGGCCTTCGGAGGAATCAGAAACTGCCACTGGACGGTGCTGACGCGCCGCGGTTCTGACTGGCGTTTGTTCTCTTATAACAGTGCTGCTCCGGTATAGCCGTCGTTGTTACCTGATGACCGTGTCTGTTGCTGTCGTCACAGATTCGACGGCGTACTTTCCCCGCGGTCTGGCCGAGCGCAGTGGTATCCGGCAAGTTCCCCTGCATGTCCTGGTGGACGACCGCCACTGGCTGGACGGGGTGCAGTTCGGGTCTGCTGAGCTGGTCAGCGCACTGGCGCGGCGGGCCTCAGTGACGACCTCACGGCCGGCACCCGAGGAATTCGAGGCTGTGTACGCGGACGCCATCCGTGCCGGTGCCGACACCATTGTCTCGGTGCATCTGTCCCGCGCGCTGTCCGGCACCTGGGAGTCCGCCAGACTGGCTGCTGAACAGTTCGGGGCAGAGCGGGTAAGGGTGGTTGATTCCCGCTCCACGGGTATGGGCTTGGGCTTTGCAGTACTCGCCGCCGCCGCCGTAGCCGCCGAGGGCGGCGACGTGAACGCTGTAGCGGAAGCTGCTGCGCGAGTCGCTGCTCGCACCCGGGCATTTTTCTCGGTGGATAGCCTCGAGTACCTGCGCCGCGGTGGGCGCATCGGCCAGACGGCTGCCTGGCTGGGCTCCGCTCTCGCGGCCAAACCGTTGTTGCACGTTGAGTCCGGACGGGTCGTGCCCCTGGAGAAGGTGAGGACCGGCTCCCGCGCCCGGGCCCGGCTGGTTGACTTGGCGGTCGAAGCCGCTGGGTCGATGCCATGCCAGCTGGCGGTGCATCATCTCGCGGCAGCCGAACGCGCCGCTGACCTTGTCACGCAACTGCGATCCCGCCTTTCGATGCTCTCTGAATGCTTCGTCTCCGAGGTCGGAGCGGCGATCGGTGCCCACGCCGGGCCCGGAATGCTCGGTGTCGTTGTCTTACCGGGACCGCGCGCTGAGTGATGACGCTCCGAGTGACCTCATGCTGTCGATTTCTCGCTCATCCCGACACGGCAAGTTCTCGCTGCGCACGCCTATGCCAGCGAGCCGGTGGGTTTACAGCCGGAAGGAGAACTGCCGTTCGTTAGAGAAATATCTTGGCGTGAAATCAGAAGGCCACCAGCTTGACTGATCGCCACGGCAAACCGTCCAGTGTCGCATGACGCCCTGACGACGACCGCGGGCAATGCGTGACTACCGGCGACTTATCCCACCTACCCTCGCTGTCCACAGCTGCCGATGACGGCGGTCGAGCCGGGAGCGGGATCCTCTTAGCGTCGGCCCGTGCCCTTGATGTCCGGCTTTCCCTCCAGCAATGCCGATGGCGCCGAGCCCGTTCAAGCGCGCTTGGCGGCGCTGCGTCGTGCTCGCTGTTCAGACCTGAACCCCGTCAATCCAGACGCGGGCGACGGGATGGTTGAAGGCGATACCGGCGTGCGGGACCGAACCAGTCTGGACGGTGACGACGCGGTAGGCGCACCATCGCGGGCGGGTCTGTTGGTCCAGCGGTGGGTGCCCGCGTCGCTGCGGGATGCTCGGTGGGACCCTGGGAGGCAAGGAGCGCTCGTACTATCGTTTGTCGCGGCACTGGCTGCGGTGATTGCAGCGATCGGTGTGTGGCGGGAGCGTCCAGTACCCGAGCCGGCTCCAGTGCTGCCCCTGGTCAGCCCCTCAGCGGCGAAGGACCCGTCGGCGCCTCCGCCTGGCCCAGCTCCAGAGGTAGTCGTCAGCGTGGTGGGTCGGGTGCCACATCCTGGGCTGGTCCATCTGCCGGACGGTACCCGGGTAGCTGACGCGCTGGCCGCAGCTGGCGGTGTGCTGCCCGGCACCGACCTGATGGGGCTCAACGTCGCCCGGCGGCTGTCCGATGGCGAGCAGCTGCTGGTAGGTGTAGTACCGCCGCCGGGGCCGCCACCGGTCACCAATCCGGTATCGAGCGCCGCCGGGACGTCTCAGGTAGTAAATCTCAACACCGCGACGCTCGAGCAGCTTGACGCGTTACCCGGTGTGGGAACGGTGACCGCCCAGCGGATTCTCGACTGGCGTGTCGCGCACGGTCGTTTCACGTCCGTCGATCAGCTTCGCCAGGTCAGTGGTATCGGGCAGGCGCGTTTCGCTCAGCTGAAGCATCTGGTGCGGGTGTGACTGCCGCGGCACCGCACCCATCCGTTGGCGTAAGCCCCGTTGCTTCCGATTCCCGGCGTCACGACATGCGCCTGGTACCTGGCACCCTCAGCGGCTGGGCTGTGGTGCTGTGCGGTCTGTATGTCGGGCCACGCGTGGCTGCTGCGCTGGGAATCCTGGGTCTGGTCGTTGCCGGAGCAGCCGCGTTGCGTGGTCGTTGCGCGGCGCTGGTCGCTATGGGTGGGGTTGTCGCCGCGCTGGCACTCGTGGTCGGGACCCAGATGTGGCAGGTCGAGGGTCATCCAGTGCGCGCGTACGCCGAGCGCGGTTCGCCGGCGACTGTGGTGGTGCACCTACGTGACGACCCGCGCGCGGTGGCCTCGGCCGGCTACGGTGGACGGCAACCTGAGCCACAGCACGTGGTGATCAAAGCGGAACTCGAGTTCGCGCAGATCGCCGGGCAGCAGTGGCGTACCGGTGGTCGGGTGGTTCTACTCGCACCAGCACGAAGCTGGATCAGCCTGCTCCCCGGCCAGCGCGTGCGTGCCACAGGATTGCTCGCCATACCTGATCGGCCCGATCTCACGGTGGCGGTGCTGCGGGTGCGGGGTGGACCGGAAGTGCTGTCGGCGCCCACCGCAACACAGCAGGTGGCCGAGAAACTGCGGGCCGGGCTACGGCTGGCTGCCAGGAGCCTCGACCCCGAGCCGGCCGGGCTGTTACCCGCGCTCGTTGTCGGTGATACATCCGCGATGGTGCCGGATGTCGAGGCAGACCTTCGCACCGCCGGGCTTTCCCACCTGGTTGCGGTGTCGGGCACGAACGTCGCCATCATCTGCGGAGCCGTCCTGGGGCTGGCCCGGCTCGCCCGGTTAGGACCGCGGTCCGCGGTTGTGCTGGCCGGAGTGGTGCTGATCGGATTCGTCGTCTTGTGCCGTCCGTCACCCAGCGTGCTACGAGCGGCCGTAATGGGCGCCGTCGCCTTGCTGGCCCTGGTACTTGGCCGCCGCCGGTCGGCAGTGCCGGCGTTGTGCACAGCCGTGCTTGCCCTGCTCGTAGTCGACCCGGCGCTCGGCGCGGACCCTGGATTCGCGTTATCGGTGCTAGCCACTGGCGCGCTGGTGTTGCTGGCCCCGGCTTGGGTGGAGTCGTTGCGCCGCCGCGGGATTCCGCCGGGCATTGCGGAGGCACTCACGGTGCCCGCTGCCGCTCACGTGGTGACCGCCCCGGTAGTCGCTGGCCTGTCCGGCCAGGTGAGTTTGGTGGCCATCGTGACCAACCTGCTGGCCGCTCCAGCGGTTGCGCTAGCAACGGTGCTCGGCGTGCTCGCCGCGGCACTGGGGGCGCTGCACCCGGGCGCTGCCGTTGTCCTGGTGCAGCTGACCGGGCCGGCGGTGAGCTGGCTGGTGGGTGTAGGCCAGCAGGGAGCCGCCGTCCCCGGTGGAGTGGTGCGGTGGCCAGCAGGGACCCTCGGTGGGCTCCTGCTGGCCTTGATCGTTATTGCCCTGCTGCTCGCCATGCGGGCACAGCGGCTGCGGGTGCTTGCTGTGGCTGGATTGGTCGGCGCCCTGCTGATCTTCGTGCCGACGAGGTTCGTCATCCCCGGTTGGCCGGCGGTTGGATGGGCGATGGTCAGCTGCGACGTCGGTCAAGGTGATGCGGCGGTGCTGACCACCGCGGATCCTGGACGAGCGGTGCTGGTCGATGCTGGGCCCGATCCGGGGACGGTGTCAGCCTGCCTGGACCGCCTTGGCGTGCGGCGGCTCGCCCTGATCGTGATCACTCATCTGCATGCAGATCACATCGGCGGGCTGGCCGGTGCACTGCGGGGACGAGCCGTCGGTGCGGTTGCGGTCGGGCCCGGCCGTAGCCCCCCGTGGGCGTTTACGCAGATTGTTCGGATCGCAACCACGGCCAACGTGCCTCTGGTGGCGCTCACCGCCGGGCAGCGGCTGTCCTGGCCCGGTCTGACGCTCGATGTGCTGGCTCCATTACGCGATCCGCCTCCCGCGGACGATCACGAAGCTGAAGTCGAGGGCACCTCGGTGAACAACACCTCGGTCGTGCTCCGGGCAACCACCACAGCCGGTCGGTTACTGCTCACCGGGGACGTGGAGCTCGACGCGCAGATGGATTTGCTCGCAAGCGGGATGGATCTACGGGCTGACGTGCTCAAGGTGCCACATCATGGCTCTCGGTACAGTGCTGAGGAGTTTCTCGCTGCCGTGCGGCCCCGGGTCGCGATCGTCAGCGTCGGTGCACATAACCGGTATGGCCATCCCAGCCGACATGTGATCGACGCGTTGACAGGGGCTGGTACACGCGTCATGCGCACGGACCTGAGCGGTGACGTCGCAGTCGTGGGTGGGCCCAGCCTCCAAGTGATCGCCCGTGGAAGTGACGGGGAGACGGAGGCGTCAAGCTCGACGGCGGGACTCAAGCCGACCGATCACCGCAGTGGGCGCTGAGGCGTATGCCTCGGGCCGGACCGGGTCGGAGTGCCTACCCGGTGAAAAGGACGGCACCTTAGCGCGGTTGACCGTCAGCGGCGTGGAAGACGCTGCCCAGCACGCCATGGACCGGTTCGCTGCGTCGCGGGTCGGGGACCGGCTGGGGAGCTGCGGGAGCACCGGGATGTGCCCCATTGCCCGCCTGCCGCGGCGCTGCCGGAGCTGGCGCGGACACCGGTGCCGGCGCCGGCTGCGCAGGGCTCATCGGTGGTTCTGGGTAAGCCACAATAGGAGGCGCGAAGACCGGGACGTTGTACCGGGGATCTAACAGCGGTGGCGGAGGTAACGTTTGACCATTGGGTGGCAATCCCAGCGGGGGAGCTGTGGGTGGTGTCCAGGTGGCCGCCTGGTCCGGAGCCGGCAAGCTGGGTTCTGGCAGCTGCTGAGCGGAGCCAGTAGAGGGGCTGGCCGGGGGCCCGGTCATAGACGCCGTCTCGTGCCCGCGTAGCAGCAGCGGACCTCCGTGCATCACCGTGGCGGACAGGGTGACGGCTGAGCCGGCAAATATTGCCGCAAGAACGCGCGCAGTCGGTTGCCACAAGCCGGGCGATACGGACGAATTAGCGGCCATCGCCACAAGCACGCTCCACTTCACGGTTCACAGCGAGGGTTTCCGAACCCGTCACTTTTTGTC
>JAJPIR010000125.1 GCA_021324675.1 Actinomycetota bacterium | reverse complement strand
TACGCGCTGGGCGAGTGGGAACACGCCCGCGACATCGACGAAGACACCCTGACCCGGTTTCGCCGGGTGCTAGGCGACGACCATCCCGACACCCTGACTTCCGCCAGCTACCTCGCAGCCGACCTGCGCGCGCTTGGCGAGCATGCACAGGCCAGCCAGCTGCAGCAGTGGATGGAATCCCGGTGCTGGGCGTGACAGCCCTCCACAGCACGGTTCACACAGCTGGGTCAGAGGCATTTTCCGGATTTCCGCGGTGTACTGGATACCAAAAGGCCCTCTAGAGGTTTCGGAAGGACAGGGCAGTGAGCGAGGCCGACCGCCCGGACTACCCGCCAGCCGGACCGGCATTGCCTCTAGGCGGTAACCGGCCGCCGCAAATTCCGCCGCGCTCACCGCGCCCGCTACTGATCATCGTGGTTTGCGTGGCTGTAGTCGTGGGCCTGGTAGTCGGCATGGGCAGGGCTGCCTGGCAGGGTGGCCCCACGTCGCTGCTGTCATCTCCGTGGGGTCACTCCGCGGCCCCGCCATCGGCGCACTTGTGGAGTGCGTCAAGCGGGCTGGTCGACGCTTCGACGCTCGACACCGGCGTGGTGGATATCGACACTCAACTCGGTTATCAGAGCGCTATCGGTGCCGGTACCGGAATCGTGCTGAGCCCCTCCGGTGAAGTGCTGACCAACAACCACGTCATTAGTGGCGCCACCAGGATCACCGGCATCGATGTCGGTACCGGACGAAGCTATCCAGCGACGGTGGTGGGATATGACCGTAGTCACGACATCGCCGTCCTGAAGCTGGAGGGCGCCTCGGGCTTGCCGACCGCATCGATAGGAGACTCCAGCACAGTCGCCGTCGGTGACCAGGTCGCGGCGGTGGGAAACGCCGGTGGCGTCGGTGGCCCTCCGAGCGTCGCCGTTGGCACGGTTTCTGCCCTTGACCGGACGATCACCGCCAGCGATCAAAATGGCGGTAGCGCCCAGCAACTCACCGGTCTGATCCAGGTCGCCGCGAACGTGCAGCCGGGTGACTCTGGTGGGCCGCTGCTCAACACTGCTGGGCAGGTTGTCGGCATCGACACCGCCGCCACGAGCGGCTTTCGGTTCGAGTCCACCCGCGCCGAGGGCTTCGCGATCCCGATCAACGACGCGATAGCCATCGCCAAGCGAATCCAGTCCGGTACCGATTCTCCGACTATCCATGTCGGACCAACCGGTGTGCTCGGCATCGCTGTCCAGGACTCTGATGCCCCGGCCGAACTCAGCCCCTGGAGCAGGTTCGGCGCGACCGCCCCGGGTGCCGCCGTGATCGGGGTGCTGCAAGATTCACCGGCCGAGCAGGCCGGGCTGGCCGCGGGTGACACCATCGTGGCCGTCGATCAGACAGCGATCGATTCCGCCGCGACACTGACCAACGTGCTGAATCGCCATCATCCTGGCGATTCGGTACGAGTTACCTGGATCGACCGATCAGGCCAGCAGCAGGACGCCACAGTGCGACTAGCCACCGGCCCACCAAGCTGAAAACCCGCAGTCTGGATGCAGACTGCGGTAAAAGGTGCCCTTGAAACAGCAGTCTGCATCCAGACTGCGTATGGGGTGGAGGGCTTGGGCGTGGGGTGGAAGGCGGGCCCCGCACCGGGGCTGTACAGGTCGCCGATATCCTTGGTGCCGGGCACGCTGGCGCGCTCGTCGATACCCAGACACCCGGTCGGCAAGCATGCGCTGGGGAAGCGAAAAAGGAGCCGACAAGCACGGCTGCAGTAATGGCAGGAAGCGCAGCCTGGTGTTGGCGAGATACGGCCGCCGAGATACGGCAGTGTGGCAGATTCTCCCTTCTTTCAGGGTAGTGCATAGGGGAGATCGACGTAAACCTGGGCAACTCCCCTGACCCCGGTACGACTTTGCCGGCGTCGGAGCAGATGTCGTCAGATGTCGTCTGGGTACCGAGTAAGCGAACTTGACACATCACATATCATCGTTCGCGAACATTCCCCTTCGATACGAGGAGACTGTGCTGTGGCGCAGAAGGTAGTGCGCGAGTTCATCGATGACATCGACGGCTCTCCGGCAGAGCGCACGTTCACGTTCGCCGTTGACGGAGTAGCCTACGAGATCGATCTGTCGAGCGACAACATCGCCGAGTTTAAGTCGGCCATCGGCGGTTTCATCGAAAGCGCGCGCAAGGTGAAGACCGCTAGCAGCAGCCAGCGCCAACGTGGCGCGTCGACCACTGATCTGCGGCAGCGGCGCGAACGTCTCAACGAGGTTCGCGAATGGGCTAGGAAGAACGGTTACAGCGTGTCGGACCGCGGGCGCGTCAGCGCCGAGGTGCTGGCTGCATTCGATAACCGAAACTCGGCGACCGCGGCAACGGGCTGACCGATCATCACCGTCTGCAATCGCCAATAGTGCGGTGCCTCAGCAAGTGCATGGTCGCCTGCGGGTCGACGGTGGGAGTGGAATTGCTGGATTGATGTAGCTGTCGCAGAGAAGGCCGCGTTGTGCAACCCGTTGCCCAACGCGGCCTCTTGCTCCCTGCCATGCCGGCCACCAGTGCCTGCTGGAAGTCCTCCGAGTTGCCAGTTCTCAAGGGTCGTGAGTTCAACTCATCGCCAACACTTCGGCGAGCGCGACGCCCATCGTGAGCTCAGCTGCGAGCGTGGTGGATATCACGGGGCCGCCATTACCCTGACCTTGGCCGATGGCTCAGGGCAGCCAGCACCGCAGGTGTTCGGCCGGGCCAACGTTCATTGAATCGTCACCAGGATCAGCCTGCCGGGAACGACCGAGATTCACCCTTTCTCCTGTGAGACGCCTGGCAACTGGTCGCCGCGACTTAATCGAGAAACCCGGTCCGATCATCGGGCGCGCGGCCTGAGGATCAAGCGCAGATATGGTTGCTCAACGGGCTGATGACGCAGTTGGGCTCGGGCAGGCGGCGCTGGCCTATTTCCAGTTCATCTTGGCGGAATTGCGCCGCTGCTGTGTCTGGGCAGCGTCATCGGTCCCATCAACTTCAAGGTGTGGCTGCTCCTTGTTCGGCTGTGGTCCACGCTGGCCTACTTGGTCAACGCCTTCCGCTATGGGAGGCGACTGGCGGGGCCCAGGGGGATCCCTGGACCGTAGCGGTGGCTACGTGACCCATTTCGCCGCCGGCACTCTTAGATTTGTAGTGCCGCGGTGATCGGGCCACGGCTGGCTCGGGGCCATGGACCTGCGGTTCGGGATCGACCGGAAATCCACATTCCTCAGCGCGGTCAACGGCATAGGAGAAATCTGTGTACGAGCGTTCGGTGACGTGCATGATCTTATTCGGCACCGCGGCCAGACCTACCGGCCGATCGGTCGCCATGGCGAGGCGCCGACCGACATCAATCGAGCGATCGAGTTGTGGCCAGAAGCCGGCTGGGCGGTGGCCGAACGAGGCGGGGCCTACCGACTCCTGGACCGCTACGACGACGCACTGATCGATTCGACCGGGTCACCGGAACTGAACCCGGACGATCAATGCGCGCTCACCAGCCCGGGTGGACTTACCGGTTGATGGCGCGCGACAACGGGGCACTAGCCGACTTCAACCTTGCCATTGGGCTATGGCCAGACGCAGACGAGACCGTCGCCGAACAAAGTAAACCGTCAAAAAATACAGTTCCGAATTGGCGGCATAATTTTAAACAGAATAGGCGGCAATCTAAGCACCGAAGCGCGTCAAAGACGTCACGCCCAGCGGGTCACCTTGCGACGGCGCGCTTACTGACAGTTGCACCATCACGGTTGGATATCCAAATCGGTATAGCATCTGTGCGCGCTTGACGACAACTTGTCACTACATCTCACGGCAATGCGCCGTTTAACTTTCTAAAGCCAACGATCTTCATAATATCGCACTCCTCGTGGCACCACAGTCGCAGCCCGTGCGATTTACATTCTGTTAACCTTTGACTTAGCGCATTCAGGTGATAAGTGCTGTGCAGATTCGATTCGAGTCTTACCATAGGGATGCGTCATCGATGTGATCCTCCCTCTCCCGGAAAACCGGCTGGACAACTCCCCCGTCCGGCGACGCCGTCGCCGCAGCGGATAGCCCCCACCCGCTGCGGCGCGTCACCGGACCGTCGATCTCGCCGAACGGCGAATGGGCACACCGTGCACAGTCCCGCTGCCGGTAATTGGTCGAGATAATGTCCGGCCTTGCTTCGACCCCGCCGAGTTAAAGCACTCAATGTTCACTACGGCACCACCAGGGCCCGCCCCTCAAGAAGCTCATCGCGTGGACCACACGTGCTTCTATGAACCAGCCAGCCGCAGCACCGGCGCGTGTTCCGCGGGTTTTTCGACGCCATCCCCCAGCTGCCGCGCGTAGGGTGCCTGGCCAATACGGCCATGGCGCCAACACTGCTGCGACTGGGAGCTGACGGTGGCATCGACGTCCCGGATCCGGGTCAGCACGCGACGGGTTTACGCCTTGGGCGCGTTGGCGGCGGTGCTGTTCGGTTATGACGGAGGCATCATCGGCGCCGCGATCTTGTTCATCCCGCAGGAGCTGCCTTTACCGCCCTGGCAGCAAGGTGTTGTGGTCGGTGCCATGGTCTTCGGGGCGATGCTGGGCGCGCTCGGCAGCGGCCCCGCCGCTGATCGCGTGGGACGCCAGCGGATGCTCCAAGTCGCCGGGGTGGTGTTCGCCATCGGTGCTCTGGGTAGTGGCGTCGCCTGGACCGTGGCGATGCTGGTGCTGTTCCGCTTCATCGTGGGGTTGGCCATCGGTATCGCGTCAGTGATGGTGCCGCTTTACCTGGCCGAGATGGCACCGGCCCGGGACCGCGGGGTGGTCACTTCACTGAACCAGTACATGATCATCGTTGGCACGGCGCTTTCCGCGGCCATTGGTTACCTGCTGGCCTTCACCGGTGCCTGGCGGACGATGTTGCTCCTCGGCGTGTTCCCTGCGGTGCTGCTCATGATCGGCATGAGCGCAATGCCAGATACCCCGCGGTCCCTGGTACGACGTGGACGCGGCGAACAGGCACGGGCGGTCCTGGCCAGCTTGCGCGGCGACGCCGCGCTGGCCGAGCGTGAGCTCACCGAGATCACCGAACTCGAGCGCCAGCAACATGACACGCAGACCGGCGCCCGCCTGTCTGCGCCCTGGGTGCGCCGGCTGCTGCTGCTTGGCATCCTGCTGGCCATCTTCCAGCAGGTCACCGGGATCGGCTCGATCGTCTACGTGCCGACCGTGCTCGCCGGCTTTGGGATGTCCAAGATCACCGCGTTGCTGTTCGGCTTTCTCAACGGGCTGCTGAACATCGCCACCATCGCGGTCGTCGTCCGATCGAAGATCGTGGACCGCCGTGGCCGCAAGCCGATCCTGCTGACCGGTCTGGCCGGGATGTCGGCCAGCTGGCTGGCCGTCGGGATCGCGGCGCTGGTCCTCCCGGCCAAGTCGGCAGCGCTGTTCGTGATCGCGGTAGCGGCGTTCGTCCTGTTCACCAACACCTTTTCCGCCACCTGGGGGCCGGTGCTGTGGGTCATGCTGGCGGAAATCTTCCCGCTGGCCATCCGGGGATCGGCGATGGCGATCGCCACCCTGTTCAACTGGCTGACGGCGTTCCTCGTGGGACT